>RFQK01000050.1 GCA_009925045.1 Methylococcaceae bacterium | reverse complement strand
GAGTTGTGTCCGGCCTTGGGTATTGCTATCCCGGTGGGTAAAGATTCACTTTCCATGAAAACTGTCTGGCGCGACGATCAAGGTGAAAAGACCATGACTTCGCCCATGTCGCTGATTATTACAGCCTTCGCTCCCGTGAGTGATATCCGTAAAACCTTGACGCCGCAGTTACAAGCAGTCCCAGAATCCAGTCTGATTTTGCTCGATTTAGGGCAGGGGAAAAATCGTCTAGGGGGTTCCATACTGGCTCAGGTATATAAGCAATTGGGTGATGTTGCGCCCGATTTAGATTCCCCGGAATTGTTCAAGGCTTTTTTTGCGGCTATCCAGAGTTTGAACCTTAAAGGGCAACTATTAGCCTATCATGATCGTGCGGATGGTGGGTTGCTGGCCACTATAGCTGAAATGGTGTTTGCCGGTCGACAGGGTGTGTCTTTGCAATTAGATACCTTGGGTGAGGACTTACTGGCGAGTTTGTTCAATGAAGAACTGGGTGCTGTTATTCAGGTGCGCAACAGTGATCTGGCTGACGTTATGCATTTGTTAGCGGATGCGGGACTTTCGGAATGTACTCACGTCATTGGTAGCTTGCAAGATGAACCGCGTCTCACGCTCTATCACCAAAACCGCTTAGTTTATTCAGCAACCAGAAGCGAATTACAACAATGGTGGTCTGGAGTCAGTTATCGTATGCAAGCGCTGCGTGATAATCCAGAGTGTGCGCTTCAACAGTTTCAGTCCATTGCTAATGATCAAGACCCTGGCTTGAGAGCTGTTCTAAGTTTTGATCCCAACCTCAATATTGTGAGCCATTTGCAAACACATAGACCCCGTGTTGCCATATTGCGTGAACAAGGCGTCAACGGGCATGTTGAAATGGCTGCGGCCTTTGATCGTGCTGGATTTAGCGCCATTGATGTCCATATGACCGATATTATCAGTGGTCGTGTCAGTCTCGCAGATTTCACTGGTTTGGTCGCTTGTGGTGGTTTCTCTTACGGTGATGTATTGGGTGCCGGGGGTGGCTGGGCAAAATCTATCCTGTTTAACGCCAGGGCCAGAGCTGAGTTTGAAGCCTTCTTTAGCCGGACCGACACCTTTGGATTGGGCGTCTGCAATGGTTGTCAGATGATGTCGGGTCTAAAAGACATTATTCCAGGCGCTGAAAAATGGCCACAATTCAAACGCAACGTGTCTGAGCAGTTTGAAGCCAGGGTTGCCATGGTGAAGATTGAGGCCTCTCCTTCCATTTTCTTTACCGGTATGGAAGGTTCTATGCTCCCCGTTGTGGTGGCTCATGGCGAAGGGCGCGCAGAATTTAGCCATGATCCTGAGCAGGCATTGACGGCTGTTCGCTACATCGATGCCTTGGGTCATCCCACTACAGATTTTCCTGCGAATCCCAATGGTTCGCCGTTGGGAATTACCGGGCTGACCACCCGTGATGGACGTTTTACCATCATGATGCCGCATCCTGAGCGTTGTTTCCGTACCGTGCAGAACTCTTGGCATCCTGACGATTGGCAGGAAGATGCGCCTTGGTTACGCATGTTCCAGAATGCGCGTCATTGGGTAGGCTAACTTCACCGGAGCAATTCGAGGCCGAGTGAAATTAAAATGATACAGGAAGTTCTGATTACGACGGTTAACGCTGCGGGTGTGCCGCATATTGCGCCTATGGGTATTCATAAGGAGCAGGGCTTGTATGCAATCTTGCCGTTTAAGCCTTCCGCTACCTTAGACAATATTTTGGTTTCTGGTTCAGCAGTCATCAATTTTTGTGATGATGTGCGCATTTTTGCGGGTTGTCTGACTGGCCGGCGTGAATGGGATTTATTAGCAACTGAATCCTGTCAGGGCTTTTATCTCGACGCTAGTCTTGCGCATACCGAGTTAATTTTAGATTCAGTTATCGATGATGAGATTAGACCAAAACTGCTGTGTAAAGAGCTAAAAACTGTCAATCATCGTCCCTTTCAAGGTTTTAATCGTGCCCAATTTGCTGTCTTAGAGGCGGCCATTTTGGTGAGTCGTTTGGGGCGTTTACCCTGGCACAAAATTGAAGAGGAATTAGCCTATTTGCGCATAGGACTCGACAAGACTGCCGGAGACCATGAACGTGAGGCCTGGGCTTGGTTAATGGATAGCATTGCAGCTTATCAAGGCAAGGACAGACATGACTAGGTTTCTTGCCAGTGTTAATAATTTGCCTGATGCTGTTTTAGTAGCCGACTTGGGCGCAGATATTGTTGACCTCAAACAACCAAGTCAGGGGGCGCTGGGTGCTTTGCCTGTTACTGAAGTCAGGCAGATTGTTGATGTACTTAAATCCAAAGTACAGATTAGTGCGACTGTGGGTGATTTAAATTTTGTACCTGAAGTCATTATGCCTGCAGTGGATACCATGTTGGCAACCGGTGTCGACTTAGTCAAAATCGGCTTATTTCCGGGGGGTGATGTTGAGGCTACACTTGAGGTCCTAACACGCTATACCCAAGACAAGCATAAGCTTATTGCCGTTTTATTTGCGGATAGCCATCCGGATTTGCAGTTATTACCTGCTTTGGCAGAGGCTAAATTTAGCGGTGTCATGTTGGATACTATGCATAAAACCTCTGGACGTTTGACCGATGTGCTCAGTCTGGATTATTTATCAGAGTTCGTTAATCTAGCAAAACACTACCATTTGCTCACTGGATTGGCCGGATCTTTACACATTCACGATATTCCCAGCTTACTGGATCTAAATCCGGATTATTTGGGCTTTCGTGGCGCCTTATGTCAGGGTTCGCGACGGACCGATGCTCTTGATGCTACTCAGGTTAGCGCCATAAGTCAGTTACTGGCTGGTCGTCATTAAAAATGCAGAACGCCTTAATACAAATGCTGGTACTGATGCTGTTGGGTGCCAGTTGGGGACGTGTTTCGCCTAATCAACTGTTAGCCACACAGACCCGCCAGGTATTGACTACCGCTATTTATTATTATTTTTTACCCGCCATGGTTTTGCTGGTGCTATGGCCTGCTGAAATTGGCAAGCAAAGTGTGCAGATTAGTTTGCTAGGCTGTAGCAGTATTATTTTTGCAGCTTTGCTGGCAGGTTTAATTGTTTCGCTGTTTAAAATTGCCAAACCACAAGCTGGCGCGATTATCTTGGCTGCGAGTTTCCCCAATGTCACTTATCTAGGCCTGCCCGTTTTAGAACAAACCTTTGGATTCGATGCCAGGGCAGTCGTGATACAGATGGATTTGTTTGCTGCTGCACCGTTAGTATTTAGTTTGGGTATAGCCATCTCAAAATACTATGGAACTCACACGGCGGGTGATAAAACGTCTTGGTTAAGCGGGTTTAACACCCCACCTTTTTGGTCCATGCTAATCGCCGTTATTTTGAGTCTCACCGATATTGCCATGCCCGAGCCTTTACAAAAGCTTTTGCAGACTATGTCTAACGCTGTCGCACCTTTGATGATCTTTGCCTTAGGTATGGCCTTAAGTCTTAAAGGATTACGTTGGCACTATTTGCATTTTTTGGTGCTGATTATTTTAATTAAATTATTTGCTCAAGCCTCGTGGGCCTTGCTCCTTTCTGACTGGTTGGGTATTACCGCCGCTTGGCGGGCCCCCGCTATTATGGATATTGCTATGCCGAGTATGGTTCTGGGTATTCTATTTTGTGATCGTTACCAACTGGACAGTAGTTTGTATGCAGTATCTGTCACACTGACCACTTTATTCAGTATGATCAGTCTTCCATTTTGGCATACGGTTTTGACATGAAGATACTGGCTGAAATTTATTCCCAAGGTGAAGAAGTTGTCACGGGTCAAATCTTAGACAGCAATGCGACATGGCTGGCACAGCAACTTCAAACTATAGGTTTTAAACTTAAACGCCATACAACTGTAGGCGACCATTTACAGGATTTGGCCGATACTTTTGTTGAAATATCAAAACGGGCGGACTTTTGTGTTTGCACAGGCGGCTTAGGGCCAACTTCTGATGA
Organism: Methylococcaceae bacterium; assembly: GCA_009925045.1. GTDB lineage: Bacteria > Pseudomonadota > Gammaproteobacteria > Methylococcales > Methylomonadaceae > Methylomonas. The sequence continues at coordinate 4,723 of RFQK01000050.1, read as the reverse complement.
CTTAACTGCGGCCGCATTGGCTCTGGCGTCGGGACTTGAATTGGCGTTTGACGCAGATGCCTTGGCGAATATTGAAAGTTATTTTGCCCGAAGACATCGGCCTATGCCTGAAACCAATCGCAAGCAGGCTTTTTTACCCCAGGGTTCCGTCAGGATTGATAATCCGGTCGGTACAGCACCTGGGTTTTCATTACAGTTGGGTCGGTGTTTATTCGTGTGTTTGCCCGGTGTGCCGACTGAAATGAAAGCGATGTTCACTCAATCGGTATTGCCGCAATTGCCCCTAAAGTTTGAGTTAAAGCCCGATCGTTTGATCAGCCTGCGCACAGTCGGTATAGGCGAGTCAGCAATTCAGCAAGCCTTAAAAAATCTGCAATTACCTGATGATGTTGAATTGGGGTTTCGTGCGGCATTAGCTGAGGTTCAAGTCAAATTATTGTTTCCTGACTATTATACGGACAGTCAAATTCATTCCTGGGTGGATACTGTTAAAGGCCTGCTGGGTGATGAGGTATATGCCATTGAAGGTCTAGATGCTGCAGTTTCAGGCGATTTACTTGCCGTTATTGATAATCTGATGTGTTTACATCAACATGAGCTTGTTCTCATGGAATCGGTCAGTTTCGGCTTGCTCGCCCACACTTGTCTGCTCAAGTCGTGGTTGAAACACGCCATTCTCATTCATCCTCAAGAATATTCAGAAAGTGAATATCGCCGACACCTTGAGATCTTGCAAACTCAGTATCCCGAGGCAATTGGCCTGACTCAAAGCTGTCAGCACACATTAGCGGAAATTGCCGATCCTAATCAGACCATTACGCTGCGTATTTGCCTTCATACCCCGGCATTGGACTATCATAAAGACTTTGTTCTAGCGGGTAGTCTGAACTATAAACAGCAACAAGCTGCTACCTATACGCTCGATTTTTTAAGACGTTACCTATCTAATTTATGCCTTTAATTCGTTTATCTCGTGTATCTATTGCTTTTGGCAGTCATGCGCTACTCAATCAAGCTGATTTTCAACTAGATCCGGGTGAACGGGTGGGGTTGTTGGGTCGAAATGGTGAAGGTAAGTCGACGTTGATGAAAATTATTTCAGGCGAAATTAAAGCTGATAACGGTGAGATTTGGCGACAACCGGCATTGCGTTTAGCCTATTTACAGCAAACGCCTGATTTAAACAATGAAGACAGTATTTATCATGCAGTCGCGGCCGGATTGGGTGAAATAGGCGAACTCATTACGCAATACCATTATTTGTCTTCATTACCGAATATTGACGCTCAGGCTTTGCAACAAATGGGTGATATTCAGCACAAACTGGAAAGTCAGCAGGGCTGGGCATTGCAACAACGGGTAGAAACAATTTTAAGTCGTTTACAACTGCCGGCTGATGAATTGGTGGGAAATTTATCTGGGGGTTGGAAGCGACGGGTTGCTTTGGCCAGGGCTTTGGTGATTGATCCGGAAGTCTTACTGCTTGATGAACCGACCAATCATTTGGATTTTGACAGTATTAACTGGTTGGAAGAACAATTGTTGCAATATCCGGGCGCGGTTTTATTTGTGACCCATGATAGGCGTTTCTTGCAAAAATTAGCAACGCGCATTGTTGATTTAGACCGAGGCAATCTGGTTTCGTGGCCTGGAAATTATGCCGATTATTTAGTACGTAAGGCGGCTGCCTTGGAAGATGAAGCGAATCAGAACGCATTATTTGACAAGAAGCTGGCCAAGGAAGAGGTCTGGATACGACAGGGTATTAAAGCCCGTCGGACACGCAATGAAGGTCGGGTGCGTGCCTTAGAGCGATTACGTTCAGAGCGCTTAGAGCGCAGAACACAACAAGGTACAGCCAAGGTTAATTTAAATCAGGCTGAACAGTCGGGGCGTAAAGTAGTTGAAGCGCTTGATGTGAGTTTTCAATATCAGGCGTCTAGTCCGGTTATTGTCAGGAATCTATCCTTAAGAATTGAGCGTGGCGATAAGATCGGCCTGATTGGTAATAATGGTGCCGGTAAATCAACACTGCTCAAATTATTGCTAGGCCAATTACAACCGACATCGGGTTCCATTGAATTGGGAACACATTTACAAATAGCCTATTTTGATCAATTACGCGAGCAGCTTGACCCGGAAATGACTGTGGTTGATAGTGTGTTGGATGGTGGTGAATTCATTGATACTCCCGATGGTAAACGGCATGTGATGTCCTACCTCGCAGATTTTTTATTCGCTCCTGCTCGGGCCAGATCACCGGTGAAAAGTTTATCAGGCGGAGAAAAAAATCGCTTATTACTGGCTCGATTGTTCACAAAACCGGCCAATTTGTTGGTGATGGATGAACCGACCAATGATCTGGACTTAGAAACACTGGAAATTCTAGAAGAAAAATTAGTCAGTTTTCAGGGTACTTTGCTTTTGGTGAGCCATGACAGGGCTTTCTTGGATAATGTGGTGTCCAGTGTTCTGGTTTTTGAAGATGATGCCCGGGTTAATGAATATATTGGTGGTTATGCTGATTGGTTAGCGTATCAAGAGACACACCAAAAAAATAGTTCGGTCGTTTCCGATGCAGCCGCCGTTAAAAAAGAAAAACCCAAGTCGGCAAGCACTAAAAAAATGAGTTTTAAGGAGCAGCGTGAACTTGATCAATTACCAGAACGCATAGACGCTTTGGAAATGCGTCAGGCGGAATTGAACCAATTGATCAATAGTGCAGATTTTTACAAGCAGGTCCCGGATCAAGTGGCTCAGGTTTTGGCAGAACTCCAACAGGTGGATGAATCGCTTAGGGATGCCTATCAGCGTTGGGAACTTTTGGATGCCATGCAATCTTAATTCGACACCGCGCTTTTCCAAGGTAAACTAAAGTAAATTTTTTTAGGAGAAATTTATGGGTCCGTATTATCGTGATACTGCACAAGGCATGGGGCGTTTCCTAGATAGTTTTTATCAGTATCCTATTTTGATGCTGCTATTAGTTGTTGTCGTAGCTGGCGTTGCGACCTATGTTTGGCGAAAAGTTCCTAAAGAATAAACAACCCTTAACTCAAAGATCAAGAGGATTATTAGGATCAACACCGTCCATAAACGGTAGTTTTCTGTCTTCGTTGGTAATCTGGTAGACCTGACCCAGCCAGTTGTTAAAGACTGCCTTTGCTGAGTCTCGCCAAGTATTGTCCAGTCGCTTGATGATTTGTTCTTCAGGCATAGGGTTCAGAATACGTCCAAAAAGTTTGGCCTGTTGTACTTCACGAGCGTATTGATTTAACAGCTCTTTTGAATAGTCATCAAAATAATGGACAGGAAAGGGGGGGTAGTCTTCTCTTTCATCTCGGTAATATCTGAGTACTTCACGTTTGTACTCTTTTAATAAGCTGATGTCATCATATTCAGGGTGACCCTGAAAAAAAACCACCCGAAAGCCGTCTGGACTGACCGCTAAATGTAAGCCGGCTTCCTGACTCGCCACTAAGACTTTAACTCCAAACTTTTCTAAATCGTCCTGAAATACTTCATTGAATCTTGAATGGGGTACGTCAAAACGGGTATTCATTTCTGCCGTCAAAGGATGGCTTCTGTCCAGGACTTTGTGCGGATAGACACCCCAGCGTTTTGCAGGGAGAGGTGTACGCTCAATCCCAAAGCAATGTTGAATAAGTGCGTGAGTAGCCAAACATGAACATAAGATTGAGGTCACGTTCACTTTAGCCCATTCAAATACTTCTGTTAAGGGTTCCCAGAATCCTTCTAGCTGAAGGTGTGGGTGAATTACATTGGCCCCACTGATAATCAGAGCATCTAAACCATCCTGCTTAATTTGTTCAAAGGTTTCATAGTATTGGTGGATGTGAGCTAAAGCCTCAGGGCCACGTTCCAGACCGTCGATGGTAAAAGGGTGGACGTGAAATTGCGCAATTTGATTACAGGAACCGACCAATCTGAAAAACTGCCTTTCAGTCGCTTCAAGCGCCGCATCAGGCATAATATTCAGCAATCCTATATGTAACTCCCGAATCGATTGATGGCTGGCCCTGTCGGGTGTCAGTATCTCTTCACCTTCAGCTTCAAGACGAATAAAAGTCGGTAATGCAGTGTGAGCGACTAATGGCATGGCTTAAACGGGGGATTTGGCAATCGCATTTGCAACCAATTGTAAAAAGTCGTGTTCAGTTTTAATTTGCATCACATCTTCACTATCCACGGTGTAACCGTATTGGTCTGCAATTGCTTGGTATCGAGGTAATCGTGCTTGAAATAATTCAGGGAAAACCCAACTGACAAATTCATCTGGTGGTATTTCATCAGTCGAAATATAGCCTTTACTAGCCATAAACTCGGCGAGTTTTTCATCCAAAAACTCTGGACGGTAATACAGAGGTTTAGGAGATTTTTGCGCACGCTCAATCAGGACTTGTTGGCGTGTGACGGGAATTCTGATGTAAAGGATCAGCGTGTTTTTAGCTAGATTAGCAATGACTTCTGGATCACTGAGTTCACATACACTTCCACCGGCGTCATTGATGAAATGCTTATAGCCATAGATGTTTTCTGCTTTATGAATAAATTCCGTGACATCGTTCATGGCCGCGACTTCTGCCTGATGATGCAAAGCTTGTCTGCGTTTGAACTCTTCTAAAGTCAAGCCACCTTGTTTGGGGTCGCCAATTTTGCCAAGAAAAGATGAAACTGGTGACAAGTTGTCGACAGTAATATT
>RFQK01000049.1 GCA_009925045.1 Methylococcaceae bacterium | reverse complement strand
CCACGTTTGACGCTGAATGGCACATACATTGCGCCATGACTGTCCAGCGGGATGGTTTTAGTTTCCCCAGGACTTTGCCAGATCAGTCGCTGTGCCGAGTAATCGGCGCTGAATTGGCCGTCGCCATACAAGGCCTGATACATGCGCAAACTTAAAGCCAGCGTGCAGTTTTGTTCTACACAGGCAAAAGGGAAAATACGACGCACTTTGCCATCGGCATCGATAATCGGGCTGATATTACCGACCTGGCTGTCTGGCGATAGCACAGTGGCGCTGTTGCCAATATAACCACTGCCAAGATTATCGCCATGGGGAGTCACGCCGTGGATTAGGGTATTGGCGAGCTGACCGGAACGGGTCTGCGTATTGGCTGAAAAATCGATCACCTGACTCAGCACGACATTGGGTGCAGCCAGAGCCGTTTTCAGGCTGTTGTCCTGAGGCTTGGCCTCCGGAAACACGATATCCAGACCAATCAGCGCGGCCTGATAGTCATTTTGTAACTGGCTGATCAATTGCGCCATCTGCCCCCGCGACCAGGGCCAGGCTCCAATTTCGTTGAGACTTTTTTCGTCGATATCCACCAGCACCACCCGGGATTCATGCTGTTTTTGCGGAGCAAGGCGAATCAGGGCATCGAGATGCAGGTTTTCGACAAAGTTAAACAAAGCAGTGCTGAAAAGCGTGTAGAGCAGGGCAATCAGACTGGCAGCCAACCAGACACTCAGGCGCTGTTGCAGGCTGTTCCGCTGGGATCTCAATGCCCTTCCTTTTCGTTATGGATGCGCTGGATGATGATGTTTAATTTATCCGGAAAGCGAATCACCAGCCGTCGGCTTTCTTTTTCGATGACTTGTTCATCTTGTAACAACTGGAAGGCGCGGGTAACGGTTTCACGACTGGTATTTGCCATCAACGCCAGCTGTTCGTGGGTGGGCATGTTTTCGATTGTGAGTAATTGCCCGGCGGGTTTAGCCAGCATTTCGGTGAGTTTCAGTACCCGTTCGTAGGCATTAGGTATGGCGATTAAGGCTCTGAAATCGGTGGCGGCCCGAAGTTTTAGGGAAATATGCCGGAGCATACGCTCGGCAATCACCGGGTTATGAAAAATAAATTCGCGGGCGGCGGTTTTGGGCAGGCCTGCCAGAATCGAGTTTGATACGGCCATGACTGAGGCCGAGCGGGGCAGATCATCAATCACCGCCTGTTCCCCAAAAAAATCCCCGGGTGTCAGAAAATTCAGACCGGTTTGTCGGCCATCAGGACTGACATTGACTACCAGCAAACGGCCGTCAATTAAAAACAGTAATTCATTCCCCTCTTCACCTTTGTGAATGACAAATTCTTTCTTGCCGACCTTTTTAACGCGCATGGCTTGTGCTAATTGTTGTAACAAATCGCTCTCGACTCCATGCAGGAGCGGGATTTTGTTTAACAATTCCGCAGAAATTTTAAGATCCATGCTCAATCGCGTTTCGGTGAATTATTTAAGAGTTATTGATATTATCAACTTATACTACTAAAAACGTACCTTTGTTAATTTTATAGGTTTCTGAATGCAAATAGATACGCTTGGCTGCGATGGGGGCATAGGCGGCACAAGACGCACCACTTGTTATCGGGTTGACCAGACGATATTGATTGATGCTGGAACCGGTCTGTTGGATTTGCCACTGGAGGCTCTGGAAAAAATTGATCATATTTTTCTGACACATAGTCATTTTGATCATATTCTGGGGCTGCCTTTACTGTTGGACAGTGTCTATAAAAATCGTCAGACGCCGGTCACGGTGCATGCGTTACCTGAAACCATTGCGATTTTACAATCTCATATTTTTAACTGGAAAATCTGGCCGGATTTTTCGCTGATTCCGCGAGCCGATCAAGGCGCTTTGCGTTTTCAGCCCCTGCGAATGGGTAAGTCGGTGAGTATTGGTGATTGGGTCATCAGTCCTTTGCCGGTCAATCATGTGATTCCGGCGATTGGTTATGCCTTGGTTTCGCCTAAAGGCGCATTGGCGATTTCCGGTGACACGACCAGTTGCGAGGCTTTTTGGCAGCATCTAAACCGTTTATCGCGTCTGGATTATCTGATTGTTGAGACCTCTTTTCCCAATGATGCGCAAGATCTGGCTAAAATTTCTAAACATTTCTGTCCCAGTCTGTTGCAAGCTGACCTTAAATTACTGAACCATAGGCCGGCTATTTTTATCTCGCATTTAAAACCCGGTTTTGAAGACGCGATCATGGCTGAGCTCCAGGCTCAATGTGCGGGGATGGGTTTTACCCTGCAGGCTTTACAACGCCAGCATCGTTTCAAACTGGCTTAATCGGATGTCTTCTTGGTTGCGGATGAGAAGTGTTTATCTATTACTCTGGCTTTTTGCGGCCGGTAGCTTGGTTTATTGGTACCAAATGGGACAGCCGCAGAGCATTGCGGATGCCGCTGGCGAAAAATTGGATTGCGTTTCGTATTCGCCGTTTCATCTGCCCGGACAAACGCCGTTTGATCGGGAGCTGGTGATTACTCCAGCGCAAATCGAAGCCGACTTAAGGGCTTTGTCGCAACAGTTTGGCTGTGTGCGCACCTATTCGGTCGATCAAGGTCTCGACATTGTGCCGAGCCTGGCTCAGAAATTGGGGATGCAAGTCTGGCTGGGAATTTGGATAGGGCGGGATGCGGCGATTAATGAACATGAAATTGCCTTGGGTACACGCCTGGCACGGGAATATCCGTCGGTTATTCGAGGCTTGATCGTCGGCAATGAAGTATTGATGCGGCGCGAACAGACACCGGCAAACTTACGCTCGATTTTGGCTGATGTGCGGAGCAGGGCGCCAGAAATACCGGTCAGTTATGCCGACAGCTGGGACTTTTGGTTGCGCTATCAACACGAAATGGCCGACGCGGTGAGTTTTGCGACCATCCACATTTTGCCGTTTTGGGATGACGATACCGTGGCCGTGGCTGATGCCGCGCACTATGTTGCTGACACTTATCATAAGGTCCAAAAAGAAATGGGCGGCAAGCCCTTGCTCATCGGCGAAACCGGCTGGCCCAGCTACGGCCGCCAACGCCAAGACGCCCCCGCCTCCCTTAGGGGCCAGGCTCAATTTATTCGCGAGTTTTCCGCTGTTGCTCGCGCAGATGATATTCCCTACAACATTATCGAAGCCTTTGATCAGCCTTGGAAACGACGCTCCGAAGGTGCAGTTGGGGGGTATTGGGGAATTTTCAGCGCTGACAGTCAGGCAAAATTCCCGCTACGCGGCCCAGTCGCCGAAGCACCTGAATGGCGGACTCTGTCTTGGCTGACGATGACGGTGTTGTTTGTGCTTTTTGGTTTTTTACATTGGCGTCGACAAGGCTGGGACGGCTCTCTGCTCAGCATCACCTTGCCCTGGAGCATATTCGGCGGTGCCGCCAGCGTCGCTTATTGGCGAGACATGTGGATGACTAACCGCAACTGGCTGGAGTGGAGCTATTCCAGCCTATTTGCCCTCGCCCTGCTATGCGCCTGCTACGGCTTTATTAAAGGGGCCAGGCTCAAAACAGAATCAGATTCGGTTAAGCACATTGACCGCGTACCATTTTCACCCGATTCGGCACCAGCTGCAGTTGTGAGCCTGGCCCCTTATATGATTCCGTTGCGACGACTTTTTTTAGTGGCAGCCGCTGTGGTGTGTCTGTTGATGGTTTTCGACCTGCGTAACAGGGATTATCCACTGGCACTATTTATTGCACCCGCCTTGGGCTGGTTTTTGCTGGCGTATTTAGGTCAACAAAACAATATTCTGCTGGAAGAGAAAATCTGTGCCATCTGGATTGGCTTTGCTGGCTTGTGGCTGCCAGTGATTGAACACTTAATCTTCAGCCCCGATATGAGTTGCCGGTTTGCTGACGGCATCAACCCGAACGTCTTTTACTGGACCGGCATCTGCCTGTTACTCTCCCTCTCAATTCTAAGGGGCCAGGCTCAAAAATGACAATCGTCCCTTTATTTTTGTGGTCGGCCTCGAGGTTTAATATGGCGAGGGGTAGCCGTTGATTTTGCTATTTCATCGAGAAAACTTTCCCTTCCCAGAGGGTGTCCTTGGTTGATAGCTATTCTAATGTCGTCCACGACCTTATCATTCAAAGCAATATTAAACAAAGCGCGGTAAGCAGCCAGGCGCTCTGGCTCATTATTCGCCAACCCCAGATAAATCTGATGAGGCGTGACTAATGGATCGGGCTGCCCAAGACCATTTGCCCAATAACTGCTCCACCTGTAATAGGCCGGATCATCTGTCAACGCAGCTCTTACCGGATTTAACTCAATGTAACGTTGACAGCTTAAAAAATAATCATCTGTCGTGACTAATGACGATTTGTATCGTCCTTGCCAGAGTGTTCCGATACGATCATAGTGCTTGTTGATGTACTGGACATATCGTCGACCCAATGAAATAGCCAGTTGGGCGACTGAATCTTCCGCGGGTGGCGTCAATAATAAATGAACATGATTGCCCATTAAGACATAGGCATGCAAAAGGCAGCCCGTTTTGTGCAAAGCCTCCCCCAACCAGTTTCGGTATATCAAATAGTCCGCGTGACTGAAGAAACAAGCATTACGATTATGTCCACGCTGAATAACATGAACAGGCATTCCGGGTATGTGGATTCGAGGGCGTCTAGGCATATTGTCTTCAAAAAAGAATATCAACAGCCTTTCAGTGTAGTCAGGGAAATTGTGTTTTCAATCGTCGTGCTATCAAAAACAATCGTAAAAAAATCGAGCCTGGCCCCTTATTAGGAAGAGAAAACTGATTACGAAGCCGACTGTATTGAATTCAATACCTGTATGCAGGCCACCATGAATGACCATGCCGGCCATACCCAGTAACGCGGCAATGAAGGCTGTCAACTTTGAGCGTAGTATCAGTGTTGCCAGACCCAATCCAAAAACAGTAAAACCCACAGCATTATCATAAAAAACACTGGTGAGACTTTTGCGCATCATACAAGCAAAATCAGTCACACCCGATTCACAGATGATCGCCAGTTCTTGGGGTTCTATGTATAAAATTCGCAACCACCAAGTCGACACTAGAACGACTAAAATCGCAAACCAAGGAAGCAATTGAGTTTTCATTTGTTGATGAATGACCCTCATAAAGTTATTCAAGTGAGCCTGGCCCCCCTTGATCGAAAAGCATTTATAAGCTTTAACAGCCTATCTATTTAATATAACTTATTGATTTATATGGTGCCGGCAATAGGAATCGAACCTACGACCTTCGCGTTACGAGTGCGCTGCTCTACCTACTGAGCTATGCCGGCTAGATGATTAAAGACGGCCAGTATTTTAGCATCAAAATTTAGGGGGCTTGCTATTGCTGAAGATGAGCAAGCAAATCGAGCCTGGCCCCTTTTCAAAAAAAAGCCCTACAGGGTAGGGCTGAGTAATTGCACACGAGGAGGTCTAACGAGTTTGCAGTCAAAAAAGTGAACATCCTTGTTTAACAGCATCCGTTGCCGTTAAATCCTTTAAAAATTCAATCCTTGCCTGTTGGATACAATAATATCCAGTGTTTTTAAACAAATAAAACGATATGTTTCGAATTATTTATCTTTTTTAGAGATAAAAAGCTGCTAGATGGGCTTAGAGCACGCTGATAGGATGGATTTGGCTGAGTTTTGTTGAGAGTTGTTGATGGGCGTCACGAACGGCCTTAATTTTAAGGTCCTGTTTGGCAACATTGATAATGGCAAAGGAATGGTCATCCCGCTTGAAGCGACTAAACGAGGTCACCACTCTGGGCATGGTGTCGCTCGTGATGCTTTCTTCAGAGATGGATAATACCGGCCTGTCAAACCAGTCTTGTAGCTCAGACTGTAGCCTGATCTGCTGTTTCAACCGATTCAGAATACTGTGGTTTTGGTTTTTAGCCAATTTTGAAAAAACCGCCGCTTTTTCGGCGTCGCCCTGATCGAGGTAGGCTGTCGCTTGGATTGCATTAAAATCCGCCCGTTTTAAATCCAGTTGGTAGGCATTGACTTCGACAGGTTTGTTTTTGAGTCTATCTCTTAAATTTCTTTGTTGCTGACACAAACCCAAGTAAGCTGCATATTCCTCTTCGTTGAGGTGACGCCCCAGTGTTCTGTTGGAAACGAACTGTCCGGCGCTGAGTTTTTGAATCACACTTTCCAAACCCAATAGCCGTTTAAACATAGCAGCATGGGGGGACTTGCGCCATTGTGTATGAAATTGGGATATTGAGCTCTGCATACCTAGATTCACAGGAAAGGTTAGTTAGAAAATAGCAAATAACATGCCTACTCCATTTCATCCCGTTTAAAACACAACTTACTGTATTTGCGGCCTATTTCTACTGATTGATTCAACTGCTCAGTGCGTATTCGGCTTATATAAACCGCAGGCCTCCCTGAAACGGTTGAAATCCACCCGGCAATTTCCTCCTAGCAACTTATCTATTAAAATAAGCGCGATTTATTCGTCTGTATTTTTTTAATCATATAAATCAATCACTAAAGCAAATGAGGGGGATTTGTGACTAGGGGTTTTCACCGTTTTAGTTTGACGCATGCGAATTCATTTATTGCCTGCGTGTTTTTAGCCGCTTATTTGTTATTCCAAATTGAACCTTTAATTGGCAAATATATTTTGCCTTGGTTCGGTGGCAGCCCTGCAGTGTGGACGACTTGCGTCCTGTTTTTTCAGCTTTTGGTGTTTGCGGGTTATGCCTATGCTCATCTCAGCCTGCATTATTTTTCGGCTAAAAACCAAAGCCTGATCCACCTGATTTTATTGGTTTTAGCTGTAAGCCTGTTACCCATTACCCCCTCTGTATCCGGCAAGCCGGCCGATGCCAGCCAACCGATATTCAGCATTCTGCTATTGTTAATTAACAGCGTAGGCTTGCCGTTTTTCGTGTTGGCAGCGACCAGCCCATTGCTGCAAGCTTGGTACGTCCGAGTTTATCCCGGTCATTCACCTTATCGGCTCTATGCTTTGTCGAATGTCGGTTCTTTTCTGGCACTACTCAGCTACCCGTTTTTGTTCGAACCGTTTTTTAAACTGGGCGACCAGACCCTGGGCTGGTCAATCGGCTTTGCCTGCTTTGCTGTTATCTGTGGCGGACTGAGTTGGCATTTTCGGAAACTAGCCTGTGTCGGCCAGGTTTGCGCGGTTCCAATCGCTGTAGACGGGGAGCGTTTATTGTCGGAACATTTGACTGGCCACTGGCGTTGGTTTTTATGGCTGGCTTTGCCGACTGTCACGTCCATTTTGTTACTGGCGATCACCAATCAGCTCTGTCAGGATGTCGCGAGTATCCCATTTTTGTGGATTTTGCCGCTGGGATTGTATTTGATCAGCTTTGTACTGTGTTTTGCGGAAACGCGATGGTATCGCCGTCGCTGGATTATTCCGCTGGCTATGCTCAGCACCTTGGGCATTGTGGCAAGTTTGTATTGGGGCGGGAACATTAATTTACTGGGACAAATTCTGCTTTACTGCTTGGGTTTGTTCTTTTGTTGTATGTTGGGACATGGCGAATTATTCCGCTTGCGACCTCAACCAACCGGACTGACCGCTTATTATCTGGCTATTTCGGCAGGTGGCGTATTCGGTGGCTTGTTTGTAGCCTTACTCGCTCCACTGATTTTTTCGCATTACTATGAATTGCATCTGGGACTGCTGGCTTGCTATGGCTTATTGGTAGCGGTTATTGCGCTGGACCACCACTATGCTATGGATACGCGTTCTGCCAAAGCGTATTGGGGATTGGCTAGTACTGGTTTGATCGGCTTGTGCCTGGCATTAGGTTTTCATGTCTATCAACTCAGCGCCAGCCAGTTAGAAATTAGTCGAAACTTTTACGGTGTGTTGCGTATTGTGGAGCGCGATGCCGACCAACCGGCACTGGCGCGACGCGTGTTGCGTCATGGCGCGATTGATCATGGTTTTCAATATCTGGATCCGGCTAAACAACATTTACCGACCGCTTATTACCGGCCGCAAACTGGCGTGGGTCTGGCGATGACTTATTTTCCAAGGCAAGAACACAGGCGGATTGGCATCGTCGGACTAGGTGTAGGTACGCTATTGAGTTATAGCCATCCAGGTGATTATTTCCGGATTTATGATATCAATCCGCAAGTTGCGGCTTTGGCCCAACAACGTTTTAGTTTTCTTAAATCGAGCCTGGCCCCTTTTGAGGTGGTGGTGGCGGATGCGCGCTTGGCGTTGGAGCGGGAGCCGAATCAGGATTTTGATATTTTGGTGTTGGATGCCTTTAGCGGTGATGCGATTCCTATGCATTTACTGACACAGGAAGCCTTAGCTTTGTATATTCGTCATTTGCAAGCTGACGGCGTTCTGGCCGTGCATATTTCGAATCGCCATCTCAACCTGGAACCTTTGCTGCGTGGATTGGCCCAGCAACAAGGCTTGGCTTTCAGGGTGGTGCGCGGCAAGGTGATGGATGATGACTTTGGTTTGTACCGTTCGGACTGGGCTTATCTGACTCATAATCAGCTGTTCTTGGCTCAAGAGGCCATTGCCAGTCAGTTAGATCCCGTAGCTGAAAACGGCAGAACTGTGATTTGGCGGGATGATTTTTCCAATTTATATAGCCTATTAAAATAAGGCGAATAGCGGCACCAATGAAGTGAATCTAGCTATCTCCCGACCTAGACCCATATCCATTGGCACCACCATCGTTTCAAGTTACCTTGAAATGACAGCCAGTCAAC
>RFQK01000478.1 GCA_009925045.1 Methylococcaceae bacterium | reverse complement strand
GGCTTGATCCAAACCTCGGTTATACAGCTCACAGGCCTCGCGGAATCGATTGTCGTAAGCGCTGGGAAGTGGCTCCTTACCATCACCTAAAAGGTAAAGATAGGCATAAACGGCACTTTGAAGGTACACGTCTTCCGCTGCGGGTTGACCTGTCTTCGAATTGGTCCTGTTGGGTAGCGTTTTTGCCCAGCTGTAATTGAGCTCAGCCAAGGCAAAGAGAAGATCTCTGCGATCGTCATCAATGGCCCGTAGATGGAGTTGATGCAGGGCTGCCCCGGGATCTTTCTGGTAGAGTTCGGAGAGATCAAAGCGGTGAATCACCGTCATCGCGGCATTGCTGTTTTCATCCCCTGTGAGCGGGCTACGAGTTGCAATCTGGTAGGCCTGCTCGGGTGTGACTCGCGTCACGCCAATGGGAGGCGAGCAGCCCGTCAGACCCATCAATCCCAAAATAACAACAAGGGAAGGAGCCCACTTTGGCGAAAGCTTCAGTGAAAAGGCAGGACGATCATTAATAAATAACGCCATTTTTTTTGCTCTTGATTCATGCCACGAAGGGGTTTTGACTTGTTTCTGGTCGCTATGGATAATGACCAAATGCCCACTGTTGGAATAGCAGTCCTAAAAACTAATCGCGCGGGTGTAGTTCAATGGTAGAACTTCGGCTTCCCAAGCCGATAGCGTGGGTTCGATTCCCATCACCCGCTCCACGTCTGCGAAATGGCCTTGATGGTCATCGTTCCCCGATAACAAGCTGTCCTTGCCTGCCACCAGTGGTTGTAACATAACACCACAGGCTCATCCGGTGCACGCCTTCACACAGTTTATATACCAACGGGATGATTTTACGATCATCTTGATCTGTACGTCTTCACTCGTTCTGTCTGGGCTGCTGCTGTACTGGCTATGCGGTCTGATTTTTTCACGGTTCAAGATCAAGGAAGACCCCTACTACGGGGTCACAATCATAGGGACAGCCCTCTCTCTGACGGCCCTGTTGTTGATTTTTACTCTCATGC
>RFQK01000477.1 GCA_009925045.1 Methylococcaceae bacterium | reverse complement strand
TGTATCGCCCTCTTTAGTTTCTTCTAAAGAAAGCATGATATGGCCAGTTTGCTTACAAAAGGCCTGAAAGTCTTTTACGGCACCGTTATCAGTTGCATAGGCTTTTAATACTTGTCCAGGCGCTAGTTCTGATAATGCTTTCTTGCATCGCAAAATAGGTAAAGGGCACTTGAGTCCGCGGGTATTAAGTTCTTGATCAAAATTCATGGGCTGTCTCTAGGGCTGAGTTTGTGGCTTGATAGATCTGCGAAGCCATTTAATAAGAAACGAGAATGTGTAAAGGATAATGAGCGAGCCAATAAAGTCACCAATAAACATATTCATGAAATCGGCAAGGCTTCCTGCTCCCATGTGCGCATGAAAATATAAGTTGTGGGTGAGGCCGTTGAATAGTGCGGCAAAAAAGCTAATAGTAAGCAGTTGTTTTGCTTTTAGGCCCTGCATTAACTCATCAATTTTTAAGCAGTATTTTGTGAGATTGATGGCCAAGTAAGGATTGATTACCGAAATTAAGCTTACTGCAATGGCAGTATCTGTGTCTATCCCAACGTGATAGCTGGTGGCGAGAGCACCGAAAAATAGTCCAATGACACCGTAAAGACCAAACAGTAAAACTGAGATGAGGCGCACACCCGCCGGGATAAAAACCCAGTTGATAAATTTTGAAGTTTCAAAATAAGAAAAGGCCACCATGTTGAGCTTGAAAAGCAAAACCCATGCGATGGCCACGCCAAAAATACAGATGAATGCATTTACTGCATCATCTAAAAACAGTTTCATTTTGAATTATTCGGTTGTCGCTTTAATCATCAGTTTGCCCATCTTGTTGAAATAACTTTCAGTCTGGGCGGTTGGTGTGATGTATTTTACACGGTTATCCGTTTCATCAACGACTAATTGGATATAACCCTTCGCACGCATTTTCTTGAGATAACGAAAAATAGTCGAGGTTGAAATTTCTGGCGTCATATTCATCGCTGAAACGACAGTAATAGGTTCCTTGCTGGACCAGTATTTGT
>RFQK01000476.1 GCA_009925045.1 Methylococcaceae bacterium | reverse complement strand
TTGAACGGAAAAGGGCTATCCCCGAAAAAACACATACCAACGTCTTTGATGTGGCACCTATCCACGAAACCCTGAGCCATTCAGGTCCATCAATCAAAATCCGTCATAAAGGAAGCTTGCTTCTTCTGGCCTTACATATTGATAGCTATTACCCAGATCATCCTGGATGACCTTAGCACGATGTTCCGGGTT
Source organism: Methylococcaceae bacterium (assembly GCA_009925045.1). Taxonomy (GTDB): domain Bacteria; phylum Pseudomonadota; class Gammaproteobacteria; order Methylococcales; family Methylomonadaceae; genus Methylomonas. The sequence goes on along the minus strand of RFQK01000476.1, from coordinate 827 downwards.
TGAGATCAGGGCTACGAAGGTTTTGCTGTCGAGCGTTGCAACAGCATACGTCCACCCTGTGGGTAGCTTCAGACGTTGCTTGATGTGGACGAGATTGGTCTCATAGAAGTCATCGCCAGTCTGCTTTTGGGTTGAGGATGTCTGCATCGCATAAACCTTTCGATTGAATGTATCCATCAAGAGATACATGGTGGTGCGTGGGTAGTACACGAAGGCGCTAGTCCGGTCGACCTGAGTCTCTGTATAGGGCTTTCCCGATTGGCTCATCGAAAGCGTAGTGACTTTTTTGAGCTTTCCCTTGAGGTTGAGCGTCGGATAGTTGCCACTGGCATCCGGAATTGTGCCGGATCCGTCGTTTTTATAGAGAGGGTTTCTAAAGTTCAGGTACTTGTACTCTGGAAACTGATCGGTAGGCGGGATGCTCGTATTTTCGATAATGCTGAGGTCAAACATGAAGGCCCGCTTGTCGTTCAGGGCGATGGGACCTTCTTTATCCAGATAATAATCGGCACCTGCGGTGGACTGCACGGCGTTGTCGACACTCACGTAGTCGTAAAAGATCCCGGCTGTGGGGTCCGGATAGAGGATTTCCCAGTAGGGGGTGTACCGTGTGCTCTGGGTCAGTGGATTGGAGTAGGTCAAATCCTTCCTCAATCCGTTATCGGCCAGGATTCGCTTGAGATTCTTGATGTTGTTGACAGAGTAGCCAGCCCCAAAGGAGGGTGAGACCCCTTGGGCGATTAAAACCATCAAAAGAAGAATTGCTTTATTCATGGTGTGATTCGAAGTGGACAAAAAAGGCTAAATTGAAAGGCTTTGCCATCTCA
>RFQK01000475.1 GCA_009925045.1 Methylococcaceae bacterium | reverse complement strand
AGATTGGTGATGATAAGCGTAGCGGTTTTATTCTGATATTGTTGATCACTCGATGTAGCGCTTGCCAGAAGCGTATAGCGAATATCCCCATCCGGATCAGGATCGTCTACCCCCTGAACAATAATACTATGCGGATGATCCCAATCATTGGCATTAAAGGTCAGTTGGGTGCCGGTTAACAACTGTCCTTCGGTATCATCCACACCGCTCAGAGTAACCGTCACTTCGCCGACGGGTTGACTGCTTAATACCAGACTCAACAGGGCTGAAGTCCCCGATTCACTGGTTTGAGCGGTATCACTGGAAAATTTTAGCCCCGGTCCTTCATTGTCCAGATTCTCGACCGTAACAAAGGCCTTTTTGTTACTAAAATAAGTGTCGTTCGAAACCGCGCTGGCGGTTAGCGTATAGCGAATATTACCGTCATTAAAATTATCATCGACTCCAGTGACCGTTACCGGCTGCGCTTGGTCCCAATTACTGGCGGTAAACTGCAGTGTATTCGTACTTAAACTACCTTCAGAGCTATCAAGACCACTGAGCTTTACGCTAACATTACTCGCTGGCTTGGTGCTCAGAGCAATACTCAATGTGTCCTTGGTACCGGATTCGGAAGTGGTTAAATTGAGGGCACTGAGTACCAGACCGTCAAAATCATTGTCAGTATTGATAACCTCCAGGTCAGCACTCTTACCTTGATAATTCTGATCTAAGGACTGTGCACTGGCTTTGACCGTGAATTTAACGTTACCATCAACAATATCATCGTCCACACCGGTAAAAATCACACTCTGTGGAATATTCCAGTTATCAGGCGTAAAACTGATTGAATTGACACTGATTTTATCTTCAGAAACATCAACCCCCGAAAAATCAATGCCAACCGCAGCAGTCGGTTGAGTATTCAAAACCAGCTTAACTTCAGCAGAGGTTCCAGTCTCGCTGGTTGTGATACTGGGCTTATCGAGGACTATCCCGATAAAATCATCATCCAGATTGGTCACACTGACTTCTGAGCG
>RFQK01000474.1 GCA_009925045.1 Methylococcaceae bacterium | reverse complement strand
CTGTTGGATACGCGCTCTCTTACAAGACCAGCGAACCTCTACGCTATCGGTTGTGGGGCTGACGTGGACTTCTTCCAACTCGGCAAGATAACAGACATCGTGCTGCGCATGGACAGAATCAGCACCGATAGTTTCGGGAAACTTTTTATCTGGCTCACCGCCTCCGTTCACAGCGCCAGCACAGGAGTCGGCGACAGCGCACCGGATGCTTTGCTCGCGAACTTACCGACCGAACTAAAGAAGGTCGACCTGAGTAAAACGCCAGTACACGACGGGCGCGCAAGGCAAATCTTTCTGAGGGTCCATTGCCAACGCGGACGCGGCACCTATCTAATGCGTTATCTGTTCGACGAACGGAGTGGTTATTACGCAGCCAATGCTGCCCATCCGCTAACGTTTGACTCAATTCCGGCTGGCAGGGGCAAGGCATTTTGCCTTCCCGCTGTCGATAGTAACCTGCTACTCGGCATAGTTCCCTGTCCTTTCTGCGCCAATGACTCCGCAGCAGGCTGTGGAAACTGCGATGCCCTCTTCTGCCTCTCGTCATCAGATCCGCCCAACAAAATCACCTGCCCAGCTTGCAAGGACATAATCTCACACGGCAACGATCGGACGAGTGGATTCAAGATCGAACAGAGTGCTGGTTAACCAGTATGGAAAACCGCGTTCGCAGCCAATTAACGCTTAATTAATTGACGCACCCCAACCCAGACTTACAAAAACAAGCAGAAGTTGAAAGAAGCAAAATCATAACAAGGTCTATTTTGATATGAATTGCCATTATTGTCAAGGCGCAGTGACATCAGGCTCAAGATTTTGCAAAGAATGTGGAGCCGCGGTTCCGTTTTTGTGTCAAAACTGCGACCATCAAATAGAACCCTCTTCAAAGTTTTGTTCAGAATGCGGCGCGCAGACGCCCAATGCAGTACTATCGAAAAATACAAAACTTCTCGCTAACAATAATAGTAAAAATAAAGCGCGAATTACTTTGGATGAAATATTTATAATTGAAATGAACAG
>RFQK01000473.1 GCA_009925045.1 Methylococcaceae bacterium | reverse complement strand
TCCGCCATGTCCTGGTAGGAGTTGACCAGAATCTTTTGTGTCAAATAATCTTTTCAATCTACTTTCAACAAGATCGCCTAGTGGTGACAAAACCGTGCATGGGATGGCAATCCATAAAATATCCGTTGTGCTCAGAGAGAGTAAATTTTGAAACGCAAATGGCATGACGATAGAACCGATTGCACCGCCAATCGCACCTTCCCAGGTTTTAGAGGGGCTAACAGCAGGACACAATTTGTGTTTGCCAAAAGTACGTCCCGCAAAGTATGCAAATGTGTCATTTGACCAAGTGACGATGAGAACCAAAAAGACGAAACTGGAACCAAATGTTTCAAGTTCGCATAACGAACCCATTCCCGCTGTGCAATACAACAAGCCAAAGAGCACAATAGCCGCTTTCGAAAATTCATTGGTCGACCAGTTGGGGCGAAACACAAATGTCATACCGACGACGATAGTGGCGATCCCCCAAAATACAGGTAAGGAGGCAAGCGCCATGGCGCTTAAGAGAGCAGAAGTGATCGCCATGAGACGACCCTTTAGATTCGCCGTCATAGACACGTACTCATAAAGACATAAAGTGAGTACCAACCAGATCAATCCGGTAAACCACCATCCACCAGATAGAATTAAAAAAATCACAATCGGCAAAAGCACGACGGCACTCAAAAATCGGCACATTAAATTGCGGTTCATGAAATTTTTCCAAAGCGCCTGTTTCGTGTCTGGAAATCTGCGAGTGCAAGGTCTAATTCACGGCGATTAAAATCTGGCCACAAAGTAGAAGTCATATAAAGCTCCGAATAAGATATTTGCCACAATAAAAAATTAGATAAACGCATTTCACCACTGGTGCGAATCCACAAGTCGGGATCGGGCATTCCAGCTGTGTCCAAGTAGTTAGAAATAAGGGATTCGTCAATTTTATCTAGGCTAATTTTTTTAGATGTTACGTCGTTAACAATGCGTTTAATGGCTCGTGTAATTTCGTCGCGTGCGCCATAAGATAATGCGAGTGTT
>RFQK01000472.1 GCA_009925045.1 Methylococcaceae bacterium | reverse complement strand
TTGGTAAGAGTTTATTGGTCAAATCAATGCCAGAACCGATGGTTGTCAATCAGCGAGTTGCAACCATCAAAATGGCATCGGAGGTGATTCCTGAATTCATAAATGGATTCCGGCAATTCCCAAGCAGACACAATTTCATAGGCATCCAGCAGATAGTGAACGATTTCAAGATTCATGATATTTACTCCTTAGGTAAAAAAGTCGGATGGTTTTTGGGTTTGGAACGGTGGAACAGATAAATACCCAGAACGATGGTCATCAAGACCACCAGCAGCACCGGGTGTAAGAGACACAGCACGATCAGAACGATCAGGCCCGCGACTCTTGTGGGTTGAAATGCCAGGCACAGCAATGCCCCCAGCAGTAAAGCCAGTATGAACATCAAGATTCTCCTTGGTGGTGAATGAGTGGTTAATTTAGAAAGTTAATGGTGAAAAACCCGGCATAGGTTCGGTATTGGGCCGGTATTGAAAAGCCCGAGGGTTTTGATGCCGAGAATCCCTTGTTGATCAAGGACTTTGACGGTGGTATTTCCAGCCACCGGGCGACAAGAGTTATCTCTGAAAGTGATCAGGCCGATTGCAGTAAGCTATCCAGCAAGGATTCATCGTCCATGTTCATTGATGGCCGTTTGTTGCCGGTCTTGGATTTGGCTTTCACCGTATCCGGGGTTTTAATGGCCATAGCGCCCGGAACCGCTAAAGACTCGGTCCTGAGCTTGAAGCCTTCCACATCACCCAGTCGGTATTGCCGGGTATTCTGCTCATCCTTGATCAGGAATCCCTCGGACAACAAAGCCGCAAACACAAAATGCAAGGTGTTCACCGACTTGCCCTCAAACAGGTTGCGGATCTGCTGGGCACCGAAGGGCATCGAGTATTTTTCAAGCTGATGCTGAATCGCCTCCAGACATAACCATTCTTTGTTGAAATAGCCATTGCCGGTGTTGTCGGTGATTTTGATGTAAAGCTTCAAAGCCTCATCCTTGCCCAGTTGATAACTGAGTTCACTGCGTCCTGA
>RFQK01000471.1 GCA_009925045.1 Methylococcaceae bacterium | reverse complement strand
GTACAAAATATCGCTCCACAATACGAGCATTAAAGAGGGCATTGAAAATATTGGGTCGCCAGTAAGTTCTACTGTAGAGCCACCGGCGGCCGCTGCTAGCAAATATTCTACTGTAGAGCCTCCCGCTGAGACTAAGAGTGACACGACCGCATCAAGCTCGCTCAATATTGTCAACCGCAAATGGTCTCAAGAAACGGTTTACAAATTCCTGGAGTTTCAAAAATCGCGGTACCCTACTGCGCAATTCAATATGGATGTCATACAAAACCAGGCGACCGAGGAGGAAGCGAACACGTTAATCAAGACAGGTTTTTGGCCCTGGTCTAAGCAAACACAAGATATGTATGTGAACTCAATTGTCAACGGCCAAGTGATTAAAATCGCGCCGGATGAATCATTGACTGAATCAATGAAATTGTATAATGAAAACGCCATCAAATTAATGTTGTCTTGGAATACAAAAGAGGGGCAACTGCTGCTGATGGGCGCGGATTTAGGCGCATCTAATTATGACCCGTTATTCGCCTCAGACAAAAACCATAACATTATTAAATGCCACGCGCCGACCTCTGCCACCACAGACCCAGTGTCATATATGGAGAAAACCACCTATTTGGGGACAGACTATTTGAGCGGTATTTTTAAAACAAAGAAAGAAATTGTTGCCAATGCGGATTTGCCCACGGTTATTCCTGGGTTTGGCTTTATCAAAGGCACGTGCAATCCTTGTGGCCCGCTGAATATCCATCCGGATTATGGGTGTCCGTTTAATTTGAACACCAAAGGCGACAACTCTGTCAGCGAAATATGGCAATCCTTGTGGAACTTGAAATAAATTTACTGGTTAGCTTGTTAGCTGATTGGCTCATTCGCTTACTAGATAATTGATTAATATGCTGATGTTAGCATATTAAACAATAAATATAAACTGCTATGTCAAATACCCATATGCTTATTGCAGTCGTATTTGATTACCACGTTTATATAGTTATATAGTTTATTTAGTGCACGTTCCATTAT
>RFQK01000048.1 GCA_009925045.1 Methylococcaceae bacterium | reverse complement strand
CCAGGCACTCTAATTTTTGTCAGCCATGACCGGGAATTTGTTTCCTCACTGGCCACCCGAATTATTGAGTTAACCCCTAACGGAATCGTCGATTTTCATGGCGATTATGAAGAATATTTGCGCAGTCAGGACATCGCTTAAGATGCGTTTTTAAATTTTGCTAGTCAAGCTTGGTCATCAGCAAAACTATACTTTTGGTCTATAGTCTGAGCTGTACTTTTAATGCATACTGTTCCAAGATTTTCGATTCCGGTTTTTGCAGATAACAGCCATCTGTAAACAATCCAAATACTTGACTAGCACGGGGTGATCCTATGTTCCCTTTTAAACGAGTTCCTCACCTTATCCTGACGGTTTCATTAGGACTTTTGATTCTCAGTTCGAGTACAGAAGCCAAAACACTTGCGCCCAAACGCGCTTATTCGTATTTGACTTTAAAAAGTTTAATCTTAAAGGCAAAAAATCCCCAGGGACTGGCGGGCATCAGTTCACCAGTTTTTAAAGTTGAAACTGCGGGGATTGCCCTTGCAGGCACCGCGGATAGTAAAACCGTTCAGCATTCTGAAACAAACGTTCAGGTAAACGGAGTCGACGAAGGCGATATCATCAAAACCGATGGTCATTATCTTTATCAATTAGCCAATAATGGCATTCGTATTGTTAAATCCTATCCGAGTTCAGAATTGAGCTTAGTCTCGGAAATAAAACTCGACGAAGGTTTTTATGCCAATGAATTGTATGTCCAAGACGACCGTCTGGTGGTGATTGGCACTATTTGGAAAACAGCTCAGTCTGAGGGGAATCAAAACAAACTGTATTTGACCTATTTTGCTGGCGAAGAAAAAACAGTGGCACGTGTCTACAACTTAACAGACCGAAGCAAGCCCGTTCAGGAACGTCAGGTCGAATTGGATGGTGGCACACTTTCTTCTCGAAAAATCGGTAATACCCTTTATCTAATCAGTAGAACATGGCCTCGCTACTATTTTATGCGGGCCATGGCCATCGACAGCCCTGTCCAATCCAAAATTGCCAACCCGACATTCTTGTTACAGCAATTACAAACTCAAAACTCATTACTGCCTCATATCAGTGATTCAGCGGTCAATAAGGGCAAAGAGCGTTTAGCACCACTGGAGAAAATTTATTACTTCCCAGAGTTTACCGATCCAAATTATTTAACAGTGGCGAGTTTTGATCTGTCTGCACCCAGCAAAGCAGCCAACATGACAGTTTTTTATGGCAGCGGTGACTTGGTCTATGCCTCTTTAGAAAATCTCTATGTCTCTGCAGCGGATTATCAATCAACCACGACAGACAACACGGTCGAATCGAGCAGCTCTACCAATATTTATAAATTCTCGCTCAATAGCGGTAATCCATTATTTTCCAAAAGTGCCAACGTCCCGGGTACTCTTCTCAATCAATTTGCCATGGATGAAAATCAGGCCTATTTCAGGGTGGCAACAACCGAAAGAAAATGGATCTGGGATGGTAAAACCTCTCAAAACCTGAGCTCTAACAATATATTTACTTTAGACAAAAACATGAATTTAGCCGGACGGCTTGAAAATCTGGCTCCCGGTGAACAAATATATTCGACACGCTTTATTGGGGACCGTTGCTATGTGGTGACTTTCAAACAGGTTGATCCACTGTTTGTAATCGATTTGAGCAATCCCGTAAAACCTCAGGTTCTGGGTAGCCTGAAAATACCTGGTTTTAGTAATTATTTGCATCCATTTGATGAAACTCACATCATTGGCTTTGGACGGGATACCGTTGATCAAGGCGATTTTACCGCGGTGGACGGTTTAAAACTGGCACTATTCGATGTATCAGATGTCGCCAATCCCACACTCATGCACAGTCTGGTTCTAGGCGGTAAAGGCTCTTATTCTGAAGTTTTATATAACCACAAAGCGCTGTTAGCCCAAAAATCAAATGATTCAAGCACCATGCTCTTAGGGTTTCCTTTACAACTGTATTCCAAAGCTAAAGATGATCAAAATATTTGGGCCTGGGGCCAGTTAACGTTTGAAGGCGCCCACATCTATGCACTCAGTTTAAAAAATGGTTTCACACTTAAAAAGGCGATTACGCATCAGATTAATACCCCAGTTGATTCAAACGACTATGGGTGGTGGGATTACAATCTCAGCATACAACGATTGCTGACTATTGAGGACAAACTATTCAGCCTTTCTAATAATCGCATCCAGGTCAATGACTTATCCAGTTTTGAGGATTTAAACGCCATTAAGTTTTAGCGGCTGATTCAAACTTTATGACCAAGCAGCAAAACACCAAAATCGCCAGCAGTGTCGCTTTAGTGCTGTTACTGTTGGCTTGTTTTCAGGTTTTAAAACCCTTTCTATATGACATTTTATGGGGCGCGATATTGTGTATCGTGACCTGGCCACTGTATCTGCGTTTACGTGAACTCTCCCTAAGTCAGAATCAGGCCGCCTTGAGTTTAGTGTTGCTGGTTGGCTTATTGATACTTCTGCCCCTGGCTGTAGCAACCGGTAATTTTACCGATGATATTTCGCAAATTTTGCTATGGCTGGAACACCCTGATACTCATTATTTGACACCCCCAAAATGGCTAAACCAAATCCCTTTAGTGGGGGACAAGGCGACTGAAAAATGGCTGATTTTGGCCAACGACTCAGAGCGTTTGATGAATTTGTTACGCCAATACTTGTTGCCGACAGGTAGCTGGCTGGTCAAGCAAAGCCTCAATCTGGCCTCGGAAATGATGCATATGGGAATTAGTATCGTGCTACTGTTCTTTTTGTATCGGGATGGCGAAAATGTCAGCCGCCATGTCATTACCAGCTTGCAACCATTAGCCGGTGAAAAAACAGCACGAATTCTGGAAATCGTTAACAATAGCTTAAAAGCCGTGGTTTTCGGTATTCTCGGTACCGCACTTGTTCAGGCGATCGCAGCATATCTGGGTTTTATGATCGCCGGTGTTCCCCATGCATTTTTGCTGGGTACAGGGGCATTTTTTCTGATGATTATTCCGGCAGCCGGCACACTGATATGGCTACCGGTGTCTTTATGGTTATTGATACAAGATCAGAGCGGCTATGCGCTGTTTATTGCCGCTTGGTTCCTGTTGTTTGTCGGGACCTTGGATAACTGGTTACGCCCTGCCCTCATCAGTCGTGAGGTCGAATTACCATTTGTATGGATTATGCTGGGTATTTTCGGCGGTCTGCTGGCCTTTGGCTTTATTGGCATCTTTCTCGGCCCTACCCTGTTAGCCACCAGCTATGCCCTGCTGTTTGACTGGTTACGTCAGCAACAACAATCAACTCGTTGAAGCATCCCGCATTCTGCTGCGGGCTTTTAATAAGGAATGTAAGACAATTAAAACCAGCGCAATCAGCGATGTTTCAAAAACTACAAAACTAAGGATTTTGAAGTAGGCAAATAAGGGATGCACATAACAGATTAACCACCCGGCTGCCTCATCAGCGATAGCCGAGCCATAGACAATCGCACTCAGCCATACTTTTAAAAGGGTCGGCATCTCAGTCATTAACATCAAATGTGTCAGAGTAAGCACCAGCATACCCATGGCAAATAAGTGAAAATGGCTGACTTCCAGCAAACTTTGATAGCTTTTTGGCTGAGTAAATGCCTGCTCTGAACCCAGATAATAGGCCAAAATAGCATCAGGGTTGAGTGCCATTTTGTGAAAAAACATCAAGGCATTACTCAGACATAACAGCAACACATAAGCCAGAAACATCAGGATCAAGGTATTAATCAGTAATTGGCGGTTCTGTTCACCGGTGACAAAATAGCGCATCAGTTATGGGTTGGTTTTAATAAAATTTGGAAAATCGCTTCCACTTTACGCGCACTGCTCAAAGCGGCACGGGTACTCAATGTGGCCCCGGCAATACCTTGTACATCCTGATCAAAGCTCAATTGCTCTAAAGTCCGATTCAGTAACTGGGTATACCAGCGCTCAGGGGGTTGATATTCAGGCGGCTCATTAAAAGCCAAGGTCGTCACATTTTTTAAACGCCCTTGGACATCCAGAACCAGTAACAGAGTCTCTGTTTGTGATCTGACCGTATGCGAGTCAATGATGGCATACCCTAGGATACTGTCTTGCTTTCTGCCAACAAAAACACTGATTAATTTTGAATCCAGTTTCACTTTGGCCAGTTGTTCAATTTGCTGACTCTGTTCATCACTCGGAAACAGAGACAGCATTTCAACCTGGGCATTATCAGCAAATGCCAACTTAAGCGCCTCTTCTTTGCTATAGAACACTTTGGCGAAACTAGGAAAATTAATTAAAGCCAAGATCAAGGCTATGATCACTAAAAACGGGTTTTTGCGTTTGCGCATATTCAAAATATCCCCAACAAGTCGCTAGATAATAGTAAAACAAGGCCCAATTGCCAAATTCAAAGTCCAAATTATGTCGTTCAGCATAGCCAATCATGTTAATGAGAATGATTTGCATTTGCGTAAATCCTATTATAAACTGATCCCATACTATCGAAACCTAATTTTTGGTGAGCCCTATGCGATCAATGAACAAAAATTCCATGCTGTCCTTAACCGCATCTATTGGTCTGGCACTCACAGGCAATTTGCACGCAGCGCCGGCATCCATGGAAGAGATGTGGAAGATTATTCAACAACAGCAAAAAGAGATCGAAAGTCTGAAGGCCAAATCAGCGCAAAACGAAGCCTTGCAACAAGAAATCACCACACTTAAACAGACTCAGAAGGAACAAAGCCAGGTTATTCAGAGCTCTGTAGCTCAACCTGTTAATCCTGTGAACAAATCAGTCAGTAAACCGGATCTGGAAAGAAAAACCGATGTGCTGGCCAGCGAAGTTGAAAAAATTAAAACTCAATTATTTATACCCGAAACCCGCGAATACAAAAGCGAGTATGGTTTGGGACCCGCCGCATCGAACGTTTACCGGGTCAGCAAGGGTTTGTCGATTGGTGGTTACGGTGAAGCGATGTACACCAATTATGCTAATAATCGCGGCAATCCTTCACAAAATCAGGACAGCATTGATTTAGAACGAGCTGTCATTTATTTGGGTTATAAATTCAACGACTGGGTGATCTTGAATAATGAAATCGAATTTGAACATGCCTCAACCGGTGAAGGTTCTGAGGAAAAAGGCGAAGTCTCGGTTGAGTTCTCGCAACTGGATTTCCTGTTAAATCCCAAATACAACATTCGTACCGGTTTAATGCTGGTTCCAATGGGCTTTATCAATGAAATGCATGAACCGACCACCTATCACGGTAACCGTCGTCCAGACGTAGAACAATACATTATTCCATCGACCTGGCGCGAAATGGGTGCGGGTGTCTTTGGTGAAATACTTCCTGGCTTGGAATACCGTGTATATGCCATGAATGGATTGAACGCTTCTAACTTTAGTAGCAAAGGCATTAAAGAAGGTCGCGGCGGTGGCAGCAATAGTAAGGCCGAGGATTTTGCCATCAGTGGACGACTAGATTATTCACCCGACATGATTCCGGGCTTAATGGTGGGCGCGGCCACATTTTTGGGTAATAGTGGTCAGGCGCAGTCTTACAACTCTGCCAAAGTGGATGTATTTACTCAGCTCTACGAAGGCCATGTGCAGTACAAATACCGTGGCTGGGAGTTAAGGGCCTTAGGTGCATTTGGAAAAATCAATAACACTCAGTATCTCAATACTGCTGACAATATTGTGGGTAAAGAAAACTTCGGCTGGTATGTGGAAGCTGCTCACGACATCATGCCATTGCTGTGGAAAGAAAGCAGCCAGTATCTGGCACCATTTTTCCGGGTTGAGCGTTACAACACTCTGGCATCAGTCGCTCTCGATCCCAGCACCGGTTATGCTTTTAATGCTAACACTGGCTTAGATCGTTGGATTTATCAGGCGGGCCTGAGCTACAAACCGATCGAAAACATCGTCATCAAGGCCGATTATCGCAATATTCACGATCGCAAAATTGTTCCTGGTATGCCCTACGGTGATGAGTTTAATTTAGGTGTTGGCTTTATTTATTAATAGCGATGTATGATGAGGCTTGGATAATTGCCCTTTGCGCCCAATGTCAGCATCAAGAAGCCGAACCCCATTCATCATCTGCCTCATTCTGGTATCAGCTGCCAAGCCTAGCTTGGCAGCCAGTCCGGATAACCCGCATGCAGACCCCAATCTGATTCATCAAGAACGCTACGGACCTATCCGCCCTAACGATACCTTGTGGAGTATCGCCAAACTTTTTGTTAAACAAGGCGAGTCTATTCACAAGGTAATAAGCGAGCTTGAACAGGCTAATCCCAATAGTATAAAGCCAGGAAAGTTGGTACTGGCTGGAGAATATATTCAAAGACAGGTACTCACAGAAGCCCAGGTTAAGCCAATTCCCCAGCCGAAATTATTAGCAGAACTTCATACGGTCGAAGCTCAGTTGATTGGGGAGATTCCAACAGCATTGTCACGACAGCCTGAGACTTTTATTCCAGAAAACAGCCCATTGCCAGCAGCCGAAATCCAGGCCGCAGAACGCCCCCTCATCCCCCTAGCCTATCTTTTAATCGTTCTCATAAGCCTAGTCACTGCATGCGGTTGGGGAATACGCCGTTTCCAATTTCGACGTCAGCAGCAAAAAATTGAACAAGATCAACTCGACGTAGTAAACGCCTTAAAAAGAGAATCGATTAAAAACCGCTTAAAACCTCTCACAGATTGAGCGTGCAATCAGCGCCAAGATAGGAGCAAGAGTAAAAGTCATTTATTTGAAATAAGTTCTAACTAATTGATCTTAGTTCGCTTCTCCAGTTATCCACATTTTCTGTGGATAAGTCTGTGGATAGGACTGTCACAAACTCTATAAATACTTAATTTTCGTCAGCTTATCTTAAATTGTGCAATTTTTTGCCAGCATTACAAATCAATAACTTACGGCAACACAAGTCTAAAGAAGTGCATTTTCATCCCTCTATATTCCCGTTTTAGATCTTTGCATCACACTTGTGCATATCTGCGTCAAATAACACAGTTATACCGCTCAAAATATAGGCATACTGTTGCCTGATTGCGATCCGCAACGAATCCAAACAAAGTGCTTACGCGTCAATACGCAAAACGCTGACCCAATTTCAATTGCAATTTGCTATCTGGGACATTGTCGATTATATAAGTCACTCCAGAACATCAAACTTGCATAGATTATGGCTACAAACCGACAATTAGCGCATGCAGGTTCCCCTTACAACAGAATCATCACCCTGATCAGCCTCATAGGGATTGGTATCTATCTGTTGATTAGCTATGCGTGGCCCATAGAAGCACAAACCTACGCTTTAAGGCTGTCTGTGCCGATAAATCCTGATGATCCTCTGCTGATTGACTTAAGCATTCAATTACTCGAATTGCCTTTGTATGCCGTACTCCTGACAGGGGGTGTGCCACTGATTATGAAATTGGGGCTGAAATTTTTGCGAGGTAATTTTGGCGCTGATTTACTGGCCGGTACGGCCATTGTAACAGCCATGATTCTGGGTGAAAATCTGGCCGGATGCTTAGTGATTTTAATGCTGTCCGGTGGTGCGACTTTAGAACAGTATGCGGTTAGAAAAGCGTCTTCGGTTCTGGAAGCCCTAGCCAAGCGTATGCCTGATACTGCGCATCGTCAGTGCGGAACTGACTTAATTGATATTCGGTCGGAACAGGTCAAAATTGGCGATACATTGTTAATTTTGCCGCATGAAATTTGTCCAGTAGACGGTACAGTGCTGGACGGCGTTGGCACTATGGACGAGTCTTATTTAACTGGTGAACCTTACCTGATGTCAAAAACTCAGGGCTCAAAGGTCTTATCGGGTGCCATCAACGGCGATTCAGCCTTGAGTATACGTGCCGATAAACTGGCTATTGATTCACGCTATGCCAAGATCATGGACGTCATGCGATCTTCCGAACAATACCGTCCCAATATCCGACGCCTGGGTGACAAGCTAGGCGCCTTATACACACCGATAGCACTCATCATCGCCATTGGGGCCTGGCTCGTCAGTCAAGATATTCTGCGATTTTTAGCGGTGTTGGTGGTAGCCACGCCTTGCCCATTATTAATTGGTATTCCGGTCACCATCATTAGTTCAATTTCACTGGCTGCTCGCCGGGAAATCATTATCAAAAACCCTGCGATACTCGAAACCATAGGCAGTTGCCGAACCGCAATTTTTGATAAAACCGGCACATTAACCTACGGTAGACCGAACTTAACGGCCTTACTCACTGCAGACAACTTTGCAGCCAATGAAGTACTGGCTTTAGTTGCGAGCCTGGAACGCTATTCCAAACACCCTCTTTCGACTGCAATCATTAAAAAAGCGGAAAGTTTAGGACTCACTCGAATGAACGTGAGTCATATTGCAGAATTACCAGGACAGGGTCTGTTAGGTGAAGTGTCCGGCAAACACATCCAGATCACCAGCCGCAAACAAATTGCTTTGCAATATCCTTTTCTCACAGAGTGTTTGCCGCCCAGTTCCGGGGGGCTGGAATGTATAGTGCTGATTGATGAGGCCTATGCCGCCACGTTGCAGTTCCGAGATGAAGTCAGGATCGAAAGTCCTTCTTTTATCAGTCATTTAAGGCCAAAGCACTTGTTTGAGAAGCTGATGTTGGTATCGGGTGACCGCGAGTCAGAAGTGCGTTATCTGGCCGATCAAGTGGGAATTGAACACGTCTACTTTAGCCAAAGCCCTGAACAAAAACTGGCGATAGTACGTCGTGAAACCGAACTGGCCAAAACCGTATATGTGGGTGA
>RFQK01000470.1 GCA_009925045.1 Methylococcaceae bacterium | reverse complement strand
TGGATACCTCTACCGAATTAGGGATTCCAGAAGCATAAAGTGTCCCTAAAACAAGGTTCAAACTTTATATAAATTGGTGATGGGGCATATACCCTTAATATCAATAAGTATTACCTTTGCGCCTCTATGTCAGCAATAAAATTTCATGCCTTAGCAGTAAAGGAAGTTAGGAGAGAGACTTCTGATTGTGTTTCCGTAGCATTAACGGTGCCTCAAGAGGTAGCTCACTTATTTCAGTTCAAGCCAGGTCAGTATATCACCTTCCGCATACAGTTAGATGGCGAGGAGTTGCGCCGCAGTTACAGTATATGCAGTGCACCCGAAGATGGGGAGCTGCGTGTGGCCATCAAACAAGTAGAACAAGGCAAATTCAGTACCTATGCCAACCAGACATTGAAAGCAGGTGATGTTTTGGATGTGATGCCGCCTATGGGCAATTTTGTGCCCCATAGCAGCAATGGTCAACATAAAGAATATTTGGCATTTGTGGCAGGCAGCGGTATTACCCCTGTTATGAGCATCATGAAGCACGTATTGTCGCAAGAGCCCAACAGTGTTTTTACCTTGGTATATGGCAATAAATCGCGCAGCAGCATCATATTCAGAGAGGCTATAGAGGGCTTGAAGAATAAGTATATGAAGCGCTTAAGGTTGGTACACATTATCAGCCGTGAATATATGGATGTGCCGCTATTCAACGGTAGAATAGATGCAGCCAAGTGCAATGATTTATGCCAACATCTGATAGACGTTAAGGCTACAGATGAGGTATTTATCTGTGGACCTGAGGATATGATTCTATCTGTTAAGGGCCAATTGCAAGATTTGGGTATGGATAGCAACAAGATACACATAGAGTTGTTCACCACATCTGATCAGAAGCAGAAGGCACAAAAGGTAGCTACTACTGAAGGTTCGGCCTATGAGGGTCCTAAGAGCAAAGTAAGCATCACGCTAGATGGTACTACCTTCAACATGGAAGTGCCTTTCAATGGTGAGAGCATCTTGGATGCCGCCTTG
>RFQK01000469.1 GCA_009925045.1 Methylococcaceae bacterium | reverse complement strand
TAAAGAACATCGCATTCTCAGTCAGGTCGCCGGACACGGCATGAACGTGGTCAAACTATTACCACCGCTTAATCTGACTCAAAAAGATCGTGACTGGATTGTCAATTCATTTGATCAAACCATTGCTGACACCCACAACGTAACCGGCTCTATCTGGACCTTAGGTAAAAATTTGGCCAGTCACGCTATAAAAAACAAGAAATAATCATGAATTTTATTAAAGCCTTATTCTTCGCTCTGGTTTTGGCACACAGCAGTCATGCTTTAGCGCATGCAGTTGTGACCCATAACTCGCTGAAACTCAAACCGGTGCCGGTTAATCAAGCCAGCGAAGTCGAGTTGTCATTCAACTCAAAAGTGGAACTGGATTTATCCGAAGTCTTTCTGGTAAGTGCTGGCGATGTCATGACTAGCATAACAGCCACCCCTGGCGACAAACCCGGCAAAGTCATTCTGAATTTGCCGGCTTTGAACCCAGGTGAATATGCCATCAAGTTACGTATCTTTGCTGCCGATGGCCATTTAAGTGAAGACTTATTGCGTTTTTTTGTTAATCAAACCAAGTAAACGATATGGAAGGAATTGCTAATTATCTGGATTCACTGATCGGCGGTGTCGATCTAACCTTCTTTTCCATAGCCATAGGCGGCTTGCTGTGGGGTTTGTTGGTCTTACGTCCATGGAATGACGACACTCACTATAACAGTGCCCTGTTGAATAAAACGATGGATCTGATTCACCTAGGCAGTAAAGCACTAGTGTTTACCCAATTATCCAAAATTGGCCTGAAAATCTGGTTGATGGCTGCGACACTGGGTAAATCGCCATTCCCTGCTTTTTTTCAGACTGTACAGTTTCAGGCCGGCCTGACACGCGCCAGCTTTGCGTTTGCCTTATATTTATTCATTCGCTCAATCTTAAAAAATCACCTACGTTCCAAACAACATTGGTACCTGGCCACCGTCTTGATTTTACCTTTAGTTGTTTCCGCAGCCTGGTTAGTACATGGTGCTAGCCGCC
>RFQK01000468.1 GCA_009925045.1 Methylococcaceae bacterium | reverse complement strand
TTATGCCAAAAACACCCACAATAGCCATGTAATTTGCAGCCACTGCAAAATCTGCTGGCGTATACAATCTAGCAAGAATGGGAGCCACAAAGAAAGGTATAAGTTGACTAACAATATTCCCTGAGAATAGTGTAATAAAATTCAGAGAATATTTTGACTCATCAGGTTGTCTTCAGGCAAAGCTTTACCCTGGGGCAACCTTAGTTTTGGAGGCAATTTCAAAAAAAGGCATAAAGAATCTCCTTTGTACCAACAAGCCTGCCTCTGCAACAACTCGGGTCCTGGAGCACTTCGGATTAAATAAGTTTTTCACGACAGTAATGTGTCCTGAGCCCGGCACCTTCCCTGCGATACCCAAAAAGGACCTGATGGAAGCCGCTTTGATTTCAGCAGGTCTTAAAACAACGAATGTTTTAATTGTGGGGGATACCGAGGAGGACCTTATAGCCGCCCAAGGCATCGGTTGTGATTTCGCCGGTGCTCTGTATGGTTACGGAAAGGATCTTCGGCTTGCTCCAGGGCTAACCCATGAGCTTGAAAGCCTTGAACAGATTGTCCCCATCCTTAAATTATAAGCCATTATGAATCGGACTACCTTCGAAAACTTGTTTGTCCTTGAGATGACCAACAATCATCAGGGGAAGCTGGAGCGGGGGCTTCAGATCGTGCGCGAACACAGCCGCGTGGTGCGCTTTAATAATATTCGGGCATCGATTAAGTTGCAATTTCGCGATCTTAACTCTTTTGTCCATAAGGACTTCCAAGATCGCAGCGACCTACGCTACGTGAGGCGCGTGCAAGAGACCCGGCTCAGTAAGGAGGACTACCTGGCTTTAACTCAAGCCATTGTGAAGAGCGGCTGTATTCCCATGGCAACACCCTTTGACGAGAAATCCGTCGATTGGTGCGTGGAAATGGAAATGCCGATCATCAAGATTGCCAGCGCTGACTCCAATGACTGGATGCTTTTGGAGCGCATCGCCAAGACAAAAAAGCCTTGCATCATTTCTTTCGGGGGAACGCCGCTGAAGGACATGGATGATGCAGTG
>RFQK01000467.1 GCA_009925045.1 Methylococcaceae bacterium | reverse complement strand
TGAATAGCCAAAACCACGCCCGCTCTAAAATATTGCATTAGCCAAGCACCAATGAAACGACCCAGCATTGCCCCACCCCAATACAGTGAAACTAATTGACCTGCATTTTCGATACTCATGCCCGTAATATTAGGCTGAGTTAAAAAGCTCACCATGAAACTGGCAATGGCAACTTCTGCACCCACATATAAAAAAATACCCAAAACACCTAATCTAAGAGATAAATGTTGCCAGGCACTGCCTTTATTGTCCTTGCTCCCCAAGGTATCAACGGTGTCAACTGCGAATGGTTGAGGAAGTTTTAGAAACAGAAATATCAAACTTAAAGCCCATAGAACGGCAGCGATGATGAGATAGGGATACTGAACGTTAGCGGCTTCCATTGCTTGATAAGCGACTAACTCATCTCCAGCGAGTGCCTGAACTTCTGATGCTGATTTAACCGGGATAGACAATAACCAAATTGAACCTAAAAAAGGGGCAATAGCCGTACCCAGAGAATTGAATGCTTGAGTCAGGGTTAAGCGACTTGATGCTGTTTCAGGTCGGCCCAGGATGGTGACATATGGGTTAGCCGCTACTTGTAACAGGGTGATTCCCGATGCAAGCACAAACAAGGCAAACAAAAACAAGGAATATTGATGCAAAGCGGCTGCAGGATAAAATAAAAAACAGCCTATGCCTGCGACCAAAAGCCCGATAACGATACCTGATTTATAACCGATTTTTTCTATAAGTAGCCCGCTAGGGATTGATACTAAAAAATAAGCAGTAAAAAAACAGAGTTGCACCAACATGGCTTGAGTGTAATTTAATTCAAACACCGCTTTTAAATGCGGTATCAAAATATCATTTAAGCAGGTAATAAAACCCCATATAAAAAATAATGAAGTCAGTATCGACAAACCTCCAAGATGGGATTTAACGTGCATCGATTGTTATTCCTTAACACTGAATGAGGCAGTTTCTTTTCCCACATAAAGCTTGAACTCGCCTGGTTCGACAATGCGTTTCATGTCGACCCCGATAAATGAAAGCGCTTCACCTTC
>RFQK01000466.1 GCA_009925045.1 Methylococcaceae bacterium | reverse complement strand
AGACTTGGATTCAGGTTGTAGCGCTGGGTATCGATATTATGAACATAATTACCAGCATTGGTGTACTCACCAGTAAATCGAAACAAAGCATTTTTATTCAATACCTTGTTTAAATCCACATAAGGCTGATAGTAGCTATAGGTACCAATTTTGAAGCCAGCCTCAACAAAATCAAAGGCTTTGGGTAACTTGGAATTAATATTGACAACTCCGCCAACCGGAGAACCAGAACCACCGCTATACAAAATCCCGTTAGTTCCTTTAAGAACCTCAATACTATCAATATTCACTGTACTTTCACGATCACCGGGATTGTAATATTGGGTAAAACCATCGACTAATTGTTCAGCTTTAAACCCACGAATCCGAGTTTGATCGAAAGTCGGTGAAAGCACACTGGTATTAGTGACAACACCACTGACATTTTTTAAGCTCTCACTGACGTTTAGACTCTGTTGATCATCAATCAATGAACGTTTGATAACCTGAATAGATTGTGGGATTTGCTTGATAGGCGTATCGGTTTTAGTCGCCGAAATGCTATTAACCTGAAGATAGCCAGAAGCATCTTGCGGGTGCTTGTCTGTAACAGTCACAACCGATAAGGTGTTATCTACTGGCTGATTTGATTTAATTACAACTGCATCTTCAGCTGTGAATGTATAGCTCAAACCACTTCCAAGTAATAATCGATCTAAAGCTTCTTTCACCCGATACTGACCGCTAAAAGCGCCGACTCGTTTACCCTGAGCTACTTCATTGACAAGAGATGGCTTAACACCTGTTTGTTTGGCAAGGCTTTCTAGAGCTGAACTTAAAGGCTGAGCATCGATATTAATGCTATAAACTTTTTCCTCAGCCGAAGCAAATGTAGAAACCGCCAAAACTGGCAAAGCCAAGAACTTCTTTACCAAGGACCGCGACCAGAACGGGGAAATTCCGCTCCCGTCGCGCTTCAAACCATTCCAGCCGATTCTTGAGCGTGACCACGTGATGCGAGAAAATCGCCGTAGAATTGAGAATCTCGTCATTCACGATTTCGAGAATGG
>RFQK01000465.1 GCA_009925045.1 Methylococcaceae bacterium | reverse complement strand
TATGTCTAACCTAAGCATTCAACAACGCGTACTTGATCTTGCTCCCTCGGCGACACTCGCCATGAAAGCCCGTGCCAAAGTTTTGCAAGATCAAGGCATTTCGATCATTTCCATGGGGGCAGGGGAACCTGACTTCGAAACCCCCTCTTGCATTATTGACGCCGTAAAACGTGCACTCGATAAAGGCGTCAATCGTTACACAGGCGTTCGAGGAACTGACGAACTCATTGCTGCCATGCAACTCAAATTCGAGCGCGATCAAAAAGTGCGTTATGAACCCACAGAAGTGATCTCGACGGTGGGGGCGAAAATGGCGATTGCGATGGCGATTGAAGCTGTTGCTGGTCCTGGTGACGAAGTGATTGTCATTGCCCCTTATTGGGTATCTTACCCTGAACAAATTAAACTGGCAGGTGCTACACCTGTTATCACGTCGTCAACTATCTCATCCATCAAAAAAGCGATCACGCCACACACCAAAGCGATTATTGTGAATTCCCCCAATAATCCGACAGGCGAAGTTTTGCCTGAATCTTATTTGCGTGAACTATGTGATTTACTCGTTGGCACTGGGATCTGGTTAATTTCCGACGAGATCTATGAACATTTGGTATTTGATGGCCGAAAGCATGTGTCACCAGCCAGTCTAAGTGACGACGCACGCTCTAGAACTTTGATTATTACAGGCGCTTCAAAAGGTTATGCTATGACGGGGTGGCGCGTCGGTTTTGCCGCCGGTCCTCAAAAACTCGTCGCTGCGATAGCCAAATTACAAGAACAGCGCTACACGTGTATTGCCGCCGTCACTCAAGCAGCCGCAGCATTTGCCCTTAGAGAACCTGCTGAATTAACGGCGGAAATCGAAAAAATGCGCGTGTCTTATCAAGACAGGCGCGACAGACTCGTTCAATATTTGAAAAATATCCCACAAATCAAATGCACGGCGCCACAAGGCACGTTTTATGCTTTGCTGGATTTTAGCGAGGTCATGAAAGATGATGAGACTCTCGCCAGCAGACTTTTAACAGAAGCGCACGTCGCCACAGTTG
>RFQK01000464.1 GCA_009925045.1 Methylococcaceae bacterium | reverse complement strand
ATTTTGTCGACACCGGTCACCAGGCGTTATTCCGTATGTGGGACAAACGTCAACGGGGATATCGAGCAATGGGTTACCGAATGGCAGTCCCAAACTGATCAAAGCATATGCATTCGATTGCTTATTTACCAATCAAACCCGTAGCGTATTGCAATCGGTAGTCTATTCAGGTGCAAATTGATGCACTCACTGATCTTCTCAGAATTGATATTGTCAAAAGCATCAAGCGATTGAGGGCTCTCCGTCATAAACGGGGGATGGACACGATTATTTTTCTAAATGGATGCGAAAAACCGAGTTATCTAATGAAGCATTGCTAATTGCCGTTGAAGAAATGAGTAACGGCTTAATTGATGCAAACTTAGGTGGTGACGTCATCAAAAACGTATTGGACTTGCTGGGAGAGGTAAACGCGGCGGAGTCAGAACAATTGTTGTCACCAATAGAGGCAATCGTTGGTTTTTTGTCTATGGCTTTGAAAAAAAACGCTGTTGATAATATTAGTGCTAAGGCAGTCAGCGGTTTACAAGATCTAGCCGTAGACCTACTAGCAATGGATGAAACTCAATTGGAAGCCGCTGTTCAAAAAAATTTTATAGAGGAAATTAGTCATGGGTAAATCATCACAAGTAGAAAACGACCTTTTGCAGGCAATTCATGAAACAGCCAACGACCTATATAGTGCTGGGTTTATCGATAAAAAGCGCATGCATAAATACGAAGCTTTGTGCTTAGAGGCCGTGCCTTCTTACGATGCATCACAGATTAGAGCCTTAAGAGATCGATATAAACTAAGTCAGTCAGTATTTGCTAGTCTATTAAACACCAGTCCATCAACCGTCAAAAAATGGGAGATTGGTGAGAAACACCCAAGCGGTCCATCCAGAAAGTTATTGAATATCCTCGAACACAAGGGTATTGAAGCATTGATCCAATAATGAGGGACCTACTACTTTCATTAGTTGCACCCGCATACGCACCAGATTCAAGAGGTTCGGAGCTCAACGTTGCCGATCCACCGACAGAGCCGTCGATTAGATCACGTAACTG
>RFQK01000463.1 GCA_009925045.1 Methylococcaceae bacterium | reverse complement strand
AGGTTATCGAGTAATACCTTCCGGGTTTCCAGCAAAAAACATAACATCAGAGAATAGCGCTTTGGTGCCTTAAAACGCTTAATATCTCTGGCAGAATAACGACACGCCAGTTTATAGAGGTAACTCATAAACGAGGGATCAACAACAACAGAACTGATAGTATCGAGTTCACAATTATCAAGCACATAATATCGTTTCATATAGCGCTTAATTGACGTGACTGTGGCTGATGGCGGGGACTCCTTGAGCAGATAGAATAGCGAGCGTTGATCTCCAGGCAACGTTACCAGCAGATCGTCGATGGCCAGCCTAATGCCGGCAGAAAGCTGGTTATGCAGAGTTTCGAATATTCGCTCATGTACCTGAGCACAGATGCTGATGATTAGACGTTCAATTACTGTTGGTCCAGGCAAAATTACCCTGGCAGAAAGTAAATATTGCCCGGCCCGAAGAAACAGATCATCAGGTAAAAAACCTTTCTCAGCCTGTTTTACTAACCAGACTTTAAGGTCCGACTGAATATTTTCGTCATAACGGATAAAGCCCAGATAGGTCAGTATACTTTTACGTTGTTCAGCAAGCGTCGCTTCTCGCTCAGGTGAAACAACGCTCAGTGATGGTGGTAAGGCAAGCTGGTTATTCAGGTAGCTCACAATGCGTGGTGACACGCTACCGATGTCCTGGATAAATCTGCCATAAAGGCGGACTGCGCAAATCTGAATGGCGATAAACAGACGAGAACGGGCACGATAGCGACCAATTTCCTGTTGATCAGATGTGGTTAGCGTCCAGTCCCGCGCCATTTCCTCGTCAGAGAAATCCTGTGGCAACGTAACAGGCTGATAACGTTGTCGCTGAGTCAGAAATCTTTCGTTTGCTGACACCGTCACCTCCTACTGAAGTTTACCGTCCCGTTGATCTGTTTGTGGGTAACATGGCCGCACTCACACAGTAAAGAAAACCCTGGTTTGTGAGAATCGAATCTGTCGTTTTTTGCATAACGTAGTTTCAGGGCTTAGTGATTCTCGAAATCCATTCTTGAAACTCTAT
>RFQK01000462.1 GCA_009925045.1 Methylococcaceae bacterium | reverse complement strand
TTAAGATAGACTAACAAAATAAGGAGAATTCTAGAACAATCAGAGCACGTTGATGCGTCGGTGATGACTAATCAGTGGCGTAGAAGGCACTCAAATCAATTAACTGTATTGACCCCAGTCCATATCCCATAAAGGAACCGACGCTTCCAGAACCTGATGAATTTTCACTTGAATTACGCTCAGACTCTTTAGCACGAAAGTTTTCGCTCGTCGTTACAGGACGGACACTAAACTGAACTGGACTCATCACCCAAGCGATTGAAGCACCTAAATTCAGAAACACCGCGTCAATCTGCTTAATCGTATCGATTGCAACTGGATTAATTTGTAGAAGCCCTTCTTTCCAGATGATCTGATAATTCGTGGATGCCAAGCCAGATGGGATGATGCTATAGCTATCAGCCTTAAACGCTCCTTGACTAGATCCTGTATATGTCAGGACCCCACCTAAGTCATTGAGCGTGTCACTCCCCAATAAGCCTTGAACGCTAATTCCGTTTCCACCCTTAAAGGCGATACCATCATAGGATTTTGTGAAATCATTGGCAGTAATCAGCAATGATGCCGGCGTTATAGTGAGCACACCATTGATAGTCTGAATGCTGTAATTATCCAAACCATCACCTGTGACGACTAAATGATCGGTGTAACTACCCGCATGAAATCCGTTGGCATACCCGGTCACCGCAAAACTGTCATTGCCCTGCTGGCCGCTGAGCGTAGCAGCACCGTTGGTTTGGGCTGAACCGGTGTAGGAAACGGTATTATTGGCCCCCGTGATAGTCAAGTTAGCCTTGCCAATCACCAGCGAGCCATTGTTATAGGTCACGTCATAATTAGCCAACGCCGAACCCGACACACTCAGACTGTCAGTATAGGTCCCCGCATAGGTACCGCTGGCATAACCGCTGAGGGTAAAACTGTCGCTGCCTTGCTGACCAGTGACCGAGGCAATGCCGTTGGTTTGCGCTGCGCCGGTGTAGGTCACACTCGTATTGCCACCCGTGACCATCAAGCTGGCTTGGTTAATAGTCAAGGAACCGTTGACGT
>RFQK01000461.1 GCA_009925045.1 Methylococcaceae bacterium | reverse complement strand
TTAAGTTGGCTAGATACATATTTCTTAGCTGATTTAGCCCAAAAATAGCTTTTGTGTCCAATTCGTGTCCAATTCGATGGTGCGAAGCTGTGGCAACTTTTAAAAAATTACCATCCGGTGTTTGGCAAGTAAGGGTCAGAAAAACCGGATATCCAACTGTATCCAAAACATTTCCTACAAAATCAATTGCCCAAAAATGGGCCAGACAAATTGAAGTTGAAATTGACAATGGTGCTTTTGTCGATAGGTCAGAATTAGCTACAACTACATTAGGCGATTTAATTGAACGGTATTTAATTGAAGTCACGCCAGCTAAAAAATCCAGTGCCGGTGAAACCAGAAGACTTAGTTTATTGAAACGCCAATTGGGATTTATGAAACTTTCGGTGATAAATCCAAAAGAAATTGCCGCTTATCGCGATAAACGATTAAAAGTCGATGGCTGTTCTGGTAGCACTGTCATTAAAGACATCAACAACCTGTCCCATATTTTTAATGTGGCAATAAAAGATTGGGGTTATCCATTACCTAATAATCCAGCCCAGATGATACGAAAACCAAAAGCGGACAGGGGGCGTGATAGGCGACTTAAAGAAGGTGAATTGGATATTCTGATTGACGCACTGGAACTAACCTGGGGTATCCAATCCATTGTATTGCTGGCAATTGAAACAGGAATGCGCCGTTCTGAAATTCTGTCATTGAAATGGTCCAATATTTATTTGGAAGAACGCTATTTGATTTTGCCGGATACCAAAAACGGTGATAGTCGTGCTGTGCCTTTATCTACTAGGGCAATTGAGATACTTAATTCGCTAGAAAAGACATCTGACAATCTGTTTTTCATTAAACCAAGCGCGGTTACCAGGGCGTTCAAAAGGGCGTGTGTCAGAGCAGGGTTGGATAATCTTAAATTTCACGACCTTAGGCACGAAGCTACATCGCGTTTTTTCGAGCTGGGATTAAACACAATGGAAGTGTCAGCCATTACTGGACACAAAACCCTGTCAATGTTGAAGCGATATACCCACTTAAAAGCCAAGGACCTAG
>RFQK01000047.1 GCA_009925045.1 Methylococcaceae bacterium | reverse complement strand
GCCAATCACACATACCCACACAAATTATTTCGATTCAGTTGTTAAAGAGCCAGGACCATTCCGTCCTGTTGAGCCCGCAAATTCTACAGCATTTCAAAACGCTGTCAAGAAAATGTTACAAAAAATTATCAGGCTCTCAATCAAACATAGATTTCAGTTACCGTCTAAACGGCCTGAAGATCTGATGGGCTGGAATGTTCATTCTAAGACATGCCAGCCCGACTATTTATTCCGGCTTGGACTCTCCAGTCGCTTCACTCTCGTGATTGAAGATTACATTATCCCGATCTTCAGGATTCAATTTCACAATTTCCTCTGGATAGATATGCCAAAAGGATTTATCAATTGCACCATCGGTGTAAGTGTTCTTGCGCGAATGATTAAACGGACACCACCAGTTTTCGACTACTTTAACCATGTAGGCATGCCACTCGAACAAACCCACGCTGTATGGACAATACCAGGTGCAATTTAAAATCCAATACAATTTGGATTGCGCCAGACTCAACTTGAAAGAGCCGTCCATAGTGATCTGATTTTTCAGTTCATAGCGATGACTCGCTCTATCAGGCAAAAAATCACCCCACTTTTTAACATTTTCCGCACCCACTAATATCAGACTGAAGTATGTCAAATAGGCACTCGTAATCACGAACGGCAAGGTCAGTATAGGCAAATAGATAAACAGCAAGCCAATAGCGCGTGATAACACTGATCGTTTTTGATGGTTACAGCCAATATTGACTCTTTCGTGACAAGCTTCACAGGCTTTCATAGTTTTAAATCCTCTTGATTGGTGTTTTTTGGGTTTAAATCTGGATGCAATAATCGATAAATACTCAAACAGCCTTCGCAACAAAACTTCTTAAAGCCCTGATCAGTTTGACAAGCAAAGCCTTCCAGCTTCACTGGTTCGCCACATTGATCACATAAATAAGCTGCTTTTTCCATCAATTAGGTTTAGCCACGCGAAGATACTGAACAAAAAAAAGTTTTTAAATAATCTGTTTCTGGTATCGCCGGATGCACCGGATGATCAGGTCCTTGACCACCAGTCCCTATAATCAATAAATCTCTATCCACATGTCGAGACGATGCGCGCAAAATCTCGTGCAGGTTCTCACGGGACAGATGATGCGAACAAGATGCAGAAACCAGCATCCCACCGACATTGAGAATTTGCAAAGCCATTTGATTCAATCGCCTGTAGGCTTCAAAACCAGTTTTAAAATCTTTTTTACGGTTAATCAAAGCCGGAGGATCTAACACTATGGCATCAAAACGCTGATTGTCATCACGCATTTGTTTCAGAAAATCAAATACATCGCTTTTAACAAACTGCATTTTATGGTCTAGTTTATTCATGCGCGCACTTTCGGCAGCCCATTCTAATGCTGTCGCCGAACTGTCCACACAGACAACACTTTCGGCATTCACCGCCGCAGGCATACCCCACGCACCTGCATAACTGAATAAATCCAGTACCTTAAGACCTTGGGTCCATTTGGCTAACTGACCACGACTCATACGATGATCATAGAACCAACCGGTTTTTTGTCCTTGTGTAATATCCGTCACAAATTGCAGACCGTTTTCTTCTATTAGCAACTGCTTAGGTATTTCCCCGAATGCGAGTTCAGACTCTGATGACAAAGCCTCCACTTGTCGTTGCGCACTATCATTTTTTAACCAAATCGCCTTAGGTTGTAGAACCTCGCTTAACACTTTGATCAAAACAGATTTTTGCTGTTCCATGCCTTGCGTACTGATTTGCACCGATAAAACGTCACCAAACCGATCCACTACTAAACCGGGCAAACCATCGCTTTCGGCAAATATTAATCGATAATATGGCCTGTCGAAAAGACGCTCCCGTAAATACAAGGCGCGCTCAACTCTTTGTTTGAAAAAGTTTTCTCCGATATTGGCATTCGGCTTACGCGACAGCAAGCGGGCACATATCAACATATTGGGATTGATGTAAGCCAATCCTAAAGCCTGACCGCCACTGTCTTTGACGGTTACAATCTCACCGACAGTAAAATTCGTCAAAGGTGAACGCTGAACATCAACCTCGTTACTAAAAATCCACAAATGCCCCTGGCGCAGACGTCTGTCTTCATTTTTTTTGAGAAAAAGCTCCGAATAGGCCATAGCGATTAATCCTTGAGGGAGGTGTAATTAATGCAAACAGGCATCGATACGGCACCAGTCTTGTTGAGAGACCGGAAGAGACACTTCTAAGCCCTGCTCTTGATAGGCTTTAGTAACAGATTCAGCCTGCTCATTTAGGATACCCGACAATATCAACTGACCCGGTTTTGCCAGTAAACCGACTATGTGCGATGACAATTCGATTAACGGTAAAGCCAATATATTGGCCACAACGATGTCGGCCTGTATCGACTCAAATTGCTCAGGCAAATAGTAAGCAATCTTATCCGCAACGCCATTTTTCTCGGCGTTATAGCGTGTCGCTTCTATCGCTTGGGGATCGATATCGATGGCATGAGCAAATCGAGCTCCCAGCAAAACCGCTGCAACCGCCAAAATACCTGAACCACAACCAAAATCGATGACCACCTTATCAGTCAAATCATGTGAAGCCAGCCACTCTAAACACATGGCGGTAGTTGGATGAGTTCCGGTTCCAAAGGCAAGCCCAGGATCAAGCGTCATACAGATTTTGCCTTGCTCATTTTGCTCTTGACCGGTTGGACAGACCCATAAGGTATTGGCAAAACACATGGGATGATAGTGCTCCATCCAGGCTCTTTCCCAGGCTTGGTCTTCGATATCCTCAGCCAGCCAGTTGGCAAAGGAGGCCGCTGTAAACTGATGTTCAACCACCATTTTGATCACATCCAGATCGGCATCCAGCTCAAATAATGCGGTGACACGCGTATTCGTCCAAATTTTGGTCTGGTCTATAGCAGGCTCATAAACGGGCTCATCTTCGGCGTCGGTATAAGTCACTGAAACCGCCCCTAATTCGCTGAAAAAATCAGCTACCTCGGGTGCTGTGACTTCATCTGTCACAACGGATAATTGTCGCCAAGCCATATGAATACTTTAATAAAACGTAAATGAAGGGTCTTCACTAACAGCAAAGGCCCTTAAAGAACCTAGTGAATACCGAGTTTCTTTTCTAGGTAGTGGATGTTTTGACCACCTGCGGAAAAAGCCGCATCAGCCATAATGCTTTGTTGCAAAGGGATATTGGTCTTAATGCCATCGATGACCATTTCGCTTAAAGCAGTTTTCATTCTGGCAATTGCACTGTCACGATCTTCGCCGTGAGCAATCAATTTACCTATCATAGAATCGTAATACGGTGGTACACGATAGCCATTGTAGATATGTGTTTCACAACGAATGCCTGGACCACCGGGCATATGAAACTGCTCAATCGTTCCGGGGCTTGGCATGAAGGATTTTGGATCTTCTGCATTCAAACGACACTCAATCGCATGACCAGTGAAAGTCACTTGATCCTGGGTGATGGATAAAGGCAGTCCCGCTGCAATCCGCAACTGTTCTTTAACAATATCAAAACCCGTAATCATTTCGGTCACTGGATGCTCTACCTGAACCCGCGTGTTCATTTCGATGAAATAAAACTCACCTTTTTCATACAAAAACTCAAAAGTTCCCGCACCTAAATAACCAATTTCACGACAGGCCTGGGCACAACGCTCACCCATTTTTTGTCTTTGCTCAGGTGTAATGCCCGGAGCAGGTGCTTCTTCAACGACTTTCTGGTGACGACGTTGCATTGAACAATCGCGCTCACCCAAATGAATGGCGTTGCCAAAAGAATCCGCCAATACTTGAAACTCAATATGACGAGGATCTTCCAGAAATTTTTCCATGTAGACGGTGCCGTTACCAAAAGCGGCTGACGCCTCACCTTTGGTTAAATTGATAGCCGCAATTAAAGCCGACTCGGTATGAACCGTCCGCATCCCGCGACCGCCACCACCACCGGCTGCTTTAATAATGACTGGATAACCAATTTCGCGAGCCATTTTTAGATTCGCCTGATCATCATCCCCCAAAGGCTCACCATTACCGGGAACGCAAGGAATGCCTGCCTCTATCATAGCCAGCTTGGCAGAAATCTTGTCCCCCATCATGCGAATGGTTTCTGGTCTTGGCCCAATAAAAACAAAACCGCTTTGACTGACTTTTTCTGAAAAATCGGCATTTTCAGATAAAAATCCGTAACCCGGATGAATCGCTTGGGCATCCGTCACTTCTGCCGCACTAATAATGGCCGGAATATTCAGATAACTATTCGCAGAAGCAGCAGGACCAATACAAACCGCTTCATCAGCCAGTCTCACGTGTTTTAAATCACGATCAGCTTCTGAATAGACGGCTACGGTCTTGACACCCAGCTCTCTGCAGGCCCGCAAAATGCGCAAGGCAATTTCGCCACGATTGGCGATCACAATTTTTTCAAACATGCGCGTAGTCTCGTCTGGGATTATTCAATGATGAACAGAGTTTGACCGTATTCAACCGGATGCGCATTTTCGACCAAAATTTGTTTAATCTTGCCGCTTTTATCGGCTTCGATTTGATTCAAAATCTTCATCGCTTCGATAATGCATAAGGTTTGGCCAGCGCTAACTGATTGACCAATTTCAACAAAAGGAGCCGAATCAGGTGAGGCAGAACGATAAAAAGTTCCCACCATAGGCGATTTCACAGCATGGCCAGTAATTTTCTCTTCAACAGGAGCGGCGGCTGCAGGTGCAGATGCAGGAACCGGCGCAGCAGCGATTGCAGGCGCGGCATAAGCTGCCGGTTGCGCAACCGCGATATTAGCTGAATAGCGACTAATACGAACAGACTCTTCCCCTTCACTAATTTCTATCTCAGCAATATCGGATTCTTCGATAAGATCGATTAATTTTTTTATTTTTCTAATGTCCATTGTTCTGGGTTCTCTCTAATAAAATCTGATGAGCGGCTTCTAAAGCCAATTCATAACCCCGTGCTCCAAGGCCGCAAATTACTCCAACCGCAATATCGGAGAAATAGGAATGCGCTCTAAAAGCCTCGCGGGCATGTATGTTAGACAAATGCACTTCTATAAAGGCAATTTTAGTTGCCAGCAGAGCATCTCTAAGTGCTACGCTGGTGTGGGTAAAGGCAGCTGGATTCATAATGATGAAATCGACGCCTTTAAAATAGGCGTGATGAATCTGCTCAACAATTTCATGTTCGGCATTGCTTTGCAGAAAATCAAGTTTGTGCCCCAGCCTACCGGCTAATTGTTCAAGATTAGCCTGAATGTCTTTCAAGGTTTTGTTCCCGTAAAGACCAGGCTCACGTACCCCCAACATATTCAAATTTGGGCCATTGAGAACGGTTATCTGCGCCATTACTGAGGAATGAAAGTCATTAAAATAGGTGCAAATTTTGCCTAATTTGTCGTTTATTGTCCAGATAAACCATTTTTTTATGGTGATTTAGGAATAAGCTTCTCGATCTCAGCAACCAGCTCACCAGACTCATATATCCCCGGATGCCGCTGAATCACTCGCCCCTGAGTATCGACCACAAGGGTGAATGGCACTGCACCCAAATGATTACCCAGATGTTTCGAAAGATTAATTCCCGCATCACCGGCAATTAATTGTGGATACACGATATTGAAATGCGCAACCGCATCACTCACCGCTCTGGCATCATCTAAAGCCACACCAATGAATTGCACCCCTGAATCCTGATACTTGAGCTGCAATCGGTTAAAGTCGGGCAATTCGTCTAAACAAGGCGGACACCAAGTCGCCCAAAAGTTAATCACCAACACTTGATTTCGCCATTGCTTGATCGATTGCAAGTGCCCGCTGACATCTGGAAATTCAAAATCGGGCAAATCTGTCACTGCATTTTGCTGTAAATCAGCTTGAGGCAACTGCAAACGTTTGGCTAACACCCCACCAAGCAAAGCCATGAACAGCAGCATCAGGATCATCATTCGCTTAAGCCACACGCCCTTTTTCTCCTTACCTAAAACAGTCACGCGATAAACCATCCCATGCAAACTTAACCAATAAGCTCAAACCGTCTTATAATGCTTGTTTTTCTCATTTAGACCATGAGGATTTAATAATGGCCGACAACTTGATTGCACCTTCCATTCTTTCTGCCGATTTTGCTCGATTGGGCGAAGAAGTCGTCAATGTCCTCAACGCAGGCGCTGACATCGTGCATTTCGATGTCATGGACAACCATTTCGTTCCTAACCTGACCATTGGTCCTCTGGTTTGTGAAGCTTTACGCAAACACGGCGTTACTGCACCAATCGACGTGCATTTAATGATCGATCCTGTTGATCGCATCATTCCCGACTTTGCTAAAGCTGGCGCGACTTACATCACTTTTCATCCTGAAGCCTCTGTACACATCGATCGTACCATTCAATTGATCAAAGACAACGGCTGTAAAGCAGGCTTGGTATTCAACCCAGGCACACCACTGCATTATTTGGACTATGTGCTAGACAAATTAGACATGATCCTTTTGATGTCTGTGAACCCAGGCTTTGGCGGCCAATCTTTCATTCCTTCGGCTCTGGACAAACTGCGCCAAGTCAGAAAAATCATTGATGACAGCGGCTTTGATATTCGTTTGGAAATTGACGGTGGCGTTAAAACCGAAAATATTCGCGCAATCAAAGAAGCGGGTGCTGATACTTTCGTAGCCGGATCAGCCATTTTTGGCAAACCTGATTACAAACAAGTCATTGACGAAATGCGTGCCGAATTAGCAAAAGCACAATAAGCACTAAATACTGATAACGCCGTTGCGCTGAAGTAACGGCGTTATTAATGCCTTAGTCTGGCTGACGCAAAGTCACCAGAACTTTATCTACACGAGTCCCATCAATATCCACCACCTCAAAATGCCAGTCGGCATATTCAAAATGATCAGCAACCCGCGGGATTTTCTCTAGAAAAAACAGAATGAAACCACCGATGGTGTTGTAGCTATTGTCCGACTCACCCGGCAAATCATCCGCTATACCAACCACAGATTTAAAGCGTTTGATCGACAAGCCTCCATCCACCAACCAAGAACCATCTTCCCTGCGCACGATATCGGGATCAAACTCATCATCTTCACTTGGCAAATCACCGACAATCGCCTTCAGCACATCACTCAAAGTGACCAAACCTTCCAATTCACCGTATTCATCCACAATCAAAGCAAAATCAGCTTTAGATTCCCGAAAGAACTCCAGCAAATGGGTGAGACTCATAGAATCAGGCACATACAAGGCCGGACGCACAGTTTTGGCAATATTCACTTCGGCGCCACTCATCACAATTTTTAGCAAATCACTGCGATGCAAAATACCGACAATATGTTCGAGGCTGCCACGACAAATGATAACGCGCGAGTAATCCGATTCAGCAATTTGCGCCATAACTTCCGCAGATTCATCTTCCAAATCAATCACAAACATATCTTGGCGTGGTGTCATCACTGCGCCGACGCGTTGCTCATCGAGCTTGAGAACGTTAGCGACTAAATGCCCTTCACTGGCATGAAACACACCGGCTTCCGAACCTAACTCCATTAATAGTTTAATTTCTTCGTTAGTCACCGTCGCTTGCGGAGTCCGGTTGACCCGCATAATCTTTAATAAAACATTGCTAGACGCCGACAAAATCCACACCAAGGGGCTCGCTATCACCGCCAGCGCATTCATAGGTCTGGCGACAAACAAAGCAATGCCCTCGGGACGTAACAAGGCTAAACGCTTGGGGACTAACTCACCCACCACAACAGAAAAATAGGTAATGAGAACGACAGTTAAACTTAAAGCCAGACCATCCGCGTAGGGCGCCAGCCAGGGAATAGCACTCAGTTGTTCACGAAGCGGCATAGTCAGTGCGTCTTCACCCAGAGCACCACTCAAAATACCTACGGAAGTAATCCCTACTTGAACAGTCGATAAAAAACGGGAGGGTTCTGCGTGCAGTTTTAACGCAGTATTGGCAGCTGATTTACGATCAGCAGAGAGTTTTTGTAAGCGGGTTTTTCGCGATGAAACCAGAGCCATTTCTGACATGGCAAAAATGCCATTAATGACTATCAGTATCAAAATTAATCCTATGTCCATCGATGAAGCCACCTCTGACCGTTACCGGTGTGGCTGCGGTGTTAATAATGTACTTATCTTATCATCACCCTTGGCAACAACAGGCTAAATTAAGCCTAATTTATGATTTCATAACTCAATTTAGTGGTTTAACATTATAAAAACCTCGGCATACCCCGTATAATAGTGGGCTGTTTTTAGCCATTACAGCCGAGGAATCATGAGCATCACGCTGTCGCACCGCGTCAAAGCCGTCAAACCATCCCCTACTCTGGCCATTACGGCCCGCGCCGCTGCCATGCGTGCCGCAGGCAAAGATATTATTGGTCTCGGCGCCGGAGAACCCGATTTTGATACCCCGGATTCGATTAAAGCCGCTGCGATTCAAGCCATTCATGCAGGCTTCACCAAATACACCGCCGTCGACGGTACCGCAGGCTTAAAAAAAGCCATCATCGCCAAATTCAAACGCGACAATGGTTTCGATTATTCGCCTAAACAAATTCTCGTCTCCAGTGGCGGCAAGCAAAGCTTTTTCAATCTGGCTCAGGCACTCTTAAACCCAGGCGATGAAGTCATCATTCCCGCACCTTACTGGGTCTCTTACCCAGACATGGTGTTACTGGCCGACGGCGTTCCGGTGATCGTCGAAACCACTCAGGCGCAAAACTTTAAAATGACGCCTGAGCAACTCCGGGCCGCTATTACCGACCAAACCCGTCTGGTGGTGATTAACAGCCCTTCCAATCCCACCGGCGTGGCTTATTCCGCTGATGAACTTAAAGCCCTGGGCGCTGTGTTGCGTGATTACCCCGAGATTCTGGTCGCAACCGATGACATGTACGAACACATCCTTTGGAATAAGGGCGAGTTTGTCAA
>RFQK01000460.1 GCA_009925045.1 Methylococcaceae bacterium | reverse complement strand
GAAACAGGAAAAATATCCGTATCACCAAAAGCCGCTATGTTACCTACCGCAGACCGAACTGCAGATAGAAAATCCATCTGAAAGTTATGGCTGTTTTCGGAGCCGATTTTTCACCAATAACCTCAATGGCTTATTTTCTCGTATTCAAACAGGGGTCCCCCGATGCGACAGCTGATGTTTTCGTACAAAAAACTTCCATGCGACTCCGCAAGCATCAACTCAGCGTGTAAATCAGCGGGGACGTCATAATATCGATAAACTCTTGCCCCAGAAAATTCCACTTCCAGAATTTCGGATTCTGTGTCGTAACCAATCGATGTGATGTTTGACGATTTGACTGGAGAACGGTTCATATTACACAAGCGAGGATGTACGTACGCCGAAGCTTGGCAAGGCGTTTTTTATTGCGCCCAAAATACCGGTAAATTCCAAGCGCAATCCTCATGAAGCGGCTTCACAAATCGGCTATTGCGTGGATGAAGGGAAGTGAATCGAGACAAGTTTTTCTGCATATCGACGACTGCACCGAACTTCGCCCCCAATGTGGGCAGCCCAACTAAAAAAACAAAAAATCTCTCTGATTCGTTCCGCGCGCAACGGACTGTTCGTGATGTTATACTATCCTTGGCTAGGTGAAACACTCTGTAACCGCAAAAGAAGCACTTTCCCGGAGCCCGTTCCGACCACCAAAGAGGATTCGTCAGGCCCTGTCTGACAGATGGATACGAGGGGTTCATGCCTTATTAGATTTGGAGGAGCATCAACCGCGGATGTGTCCCACCTGACGATGGTCTCATCCCATCCACTCGCCCAAAGGTATTTCCCATCAACAGAAAACTGGAGTGAATGATAGCCTCGGCGATTTTTACTCAATCGGTGCGATAACACGGCTACGAAGACTGGTGTCGTACGGTTTTCGATATTCCAAAGCGTGATGGCCCTATGACGCCCCCGACCGGCACAAGCGAGAAAGCGTCTGCAAAAGGATACAGCCAGGGCGTATGCGCCCGTTGTATTTACGCCGCCTCCGATTTGCTGCCCCGGGCTCCT
>RFQK01000459.1 GCA_009925045.1 Methylococcaceae bacterium | reverse complement strand
GGTAAAAAAGACTAGTCCTAGTTCGTTTCTTGGCGAGTATTAATCGGCCGAAAGCAATTTAAAATCTTTATGTCTAATCACGACTACGCTACTCGTTCTTTGGAAGAACACAAAAAACATGCTGGCAAATGGGCGATTAAAAGCGAAATGCCTTTGGAGACGAAAGATGATTTGAGTATTGCTTACACGCCAGGAGTGGCTGCTCCTTGCTTGGCAATTGCCGCCAATCCTTCGACTGCTTATGACTACACCATGAAAGGCCGGGCGGTGGCGGTAGTTTCTGACGGGTCTTCAGTTCTTGGTTTGGGCACTAGCCAAAAACTGGCTGCTCAATTTGCGCTTTTACCGTCGTTAAAAGAGGCGCTCGCTGCCAGTGTTAAAGTCGGTAGTCGAGCGGCTGACGGCCTTAAAAATACTCTAGCCATTCTTAAATCGATGTTGGCGGCCCCGTTGCCAACTGACGCGGTTCGCGCTTTTGCCGCCAGCGATTCTTATCAGCTTTACTTAGAAGCTGAGTTTCCTAATTATCGCGACCGTTTGGACGACTTAGACCAGCTGGCGGTTTTTGCTGAACAATATCGCGATCTTGGCGCTTTCTTGGATGCCATGACTTTAACCGGTGACTTTGGCGGACGAATTGACGACACTACTAGTCAGTCTGATCAAGACGAAGAATCAACCGAAGGAAAACTCATCCTTTCCACCATTCACCAAGCCAAAGGATTAGAATGGGATGCAGTTTTTGTTATTCATTGTGCCAGCGGCATGTTTCCAAGCGATCGCAGTCTTGGTGAACGTAACGGCATAGAAGAAGAGCGCCGATTGTTTTATGTCGCCACCACTCGCGCTCGAGCCAAACTTTTCTTAACTTATCCATTAACCACCGGCTACGAGTCAGTGGACATTCGTCAGCCTTCGCCGTTTTTAGACGAAATTCCAGTTGGCATGGTGGAGTTTGTTCGGTTAAAGCGCTCTTTGCCAAGTTGGGCTGGTGAAACGGTATATAATAAACCACCTGCTCGTCGCCAGTCGTCATCAAAAGACGATAATT
>RFQK01000458.1 GCA_009925045.1 Methylococcaceae bacterium | reverse complement strand
TAATTAGAGGATTCACGGCAGGTCCTGCTGTATCCTTATAAGGGTCGCCAACAGTATCTCCAGTTACCGCAGCTTTGTGGGCCTCAGAACCCTTACCCCCATGATTACCATCTTCAATATACTTTTTAGCGTTATCCCATGCCCCACCACCTGTAGTCATTGAGATTGCCACAAATAACCCTGTCACAATAGTGCCAATCAACAAACCGCCTAATGCTTCGGCGCCTAAAAATTTTCCAACTAGGACAGGCACTATCACCGGCAACATGGATGGAACTATCATCTCTTTAATTGCTGCCTTTGTAAGCATATCCACTGCTAAAGAGTAGTCTGGCTTAGCATCTCCAGTCATTAACCCCTTAATCTCTTTGAACTGACGCCTAACTTCAATAACAACCGAAGAGGCTGCACGACCAACAGCTTCCATGGCCATCGCTCCAAAAAGATAGGGGATCATCCCACCAATGAACAATCCGACAATGACTTTGTAATTAGATAGGCTAAAGTCCGCAACAATATTGTAATGTCCTAAATTATGCGTAAAGTCTGCAAAGAGAACTATTGCGGCCAAACCTGCGGAACCAATTGCGTAACCCTTTGTTACAGCCTTAGTAGTATTTCCAACGGCATCGAGTGGATCAGTAATATTACGGATTTTAGCGGGCAATTGAGCCATTTCTGCGATCCCCCCAGCGTTATCTGTAATCGGACCATATGCATCCAAGGCAACAATAATGCCAGCCATAGAAAGCATTGCCGTAGCTGCTACGGCAATTCCGTAAAGACCGGCAAAGCTATAAGCACCCCAAATTCCAAGACAAATGACCAGTACAGGAGCTGCTGTAGACTTCATGGAAACACCAAGACCAGCAATCATATTGGTTGCGTGTCCTGTCGTACACGCTTGCGCAATGTGTCTGACAGGCGCATATTCAGTAGCAGTGTAATATTCAGTTATCACAACCATCGCTGCGGTAACACCCAAACCAATCAACGCTGTATAAAAGATATTCATGGCTGAAACTTCATTGCCATCAATCACAATTCCAGA
>RFQK01000457.1 GCA_009925045.1 Methylococcaceae bacterium | reverse complement strand
CAACTTTGATCAATGTTTAGTGGCTAAGGATGTTTTAGTATCCAAGGTTTCTAGACCAGCAAGTCAAAGTTACCATGACCTATCAACACCTTAGCCAAACAGAACGATATCAGATTTACATCCTCATGAAAGATGGGAAGACAAAAAAAGAGATTGCTCGACTCATTCATCGGCATCCGTCAACGATTAGCAGGGAGCTTGCGCGTAATGCGGGCGACCGAGGGTACCGACCTAAGCAAGCTGATTTATTGGCTCAGGAACGGGCTCTAGGCTCTCGAAATGCGCCTCAAATCAGTTCTAGCGACTGGAATCAAGTCCTTGTTGATCTGAATCAAAAATGGAGTCCTGAGCAAATTGCCC
Organism: Methylococcaceae bacterium; assembly: GCA_009925045.1. GTDB lineage: Bacteria > Pseudomonadota > Gammaproteobacteria > Methylococcales > Methylomonadaceae > Methylomonas. The sequence continues at coordinate 719 of RFQK01000457.1, read as the reverse complement.
AAAAAGTTGGCATTAGCCACGAAACGATTTATCGCCATATCTACGTTGATAAAGCTGCCGGCGGTCAGCTTTATCAACAGTTGCGCTGCCAAAAGAAACGCAGAAAACGGTATGCTGGAGGGAGAGATCGTCGAGGGCAAATCATCGGTAGGCGGCCGATTTGCGAGCGCCCGAAACATATTGAAAGTCGCATCCAAATCGGTCACTGGGAAGGTGATACGGTGATTGGAGTGGGTCATCAACAGGCCATCGTTACCTTGGTAGAACGTAAGAGTGGTTATGCGATCTTGGCCAAGGTTAGAAATAAAACAGCGGATTTGGTAGGTCGCGCCATGATTGATCATCTCCAGCCTGTAGCGCCCTTGGTGAAAACGATGACTTTTGATAAGGGCAAAGAATTTGCCGATCACCAACGTATAGACGCTGCGTTAAATAGTACGGTTTATTTTGCGGATCCTTTTGCGAGTTGGCAGCGGGGATCGAATGAAAACTTCAACGGCCTCTTGCGTCAATATATCCCAAAAAAGAGACCCTTATCAACGGTGACAGACAATGAGCTTAAAATGATAGAGAAGCAATTAAATCACCGGCCTAGAAAAAGGCTGGGATTTAAAACACCCAATGAAGTGTTTATGCAAGCTTTAAAACGCGTTGCACTTCGAATTTGAATCTGCGTATTTTTAAATAAAAAGGCTAAGGCATGAAAAAGATTTTGTTAC
>RFQK01000456.1 GCA_009925045.1 Methylococcaceae bacterium | reverse complement strand
TGATTATTTTAATCATTTAGCCTATAATGACTATTATGATGACTGAAACTGCTACAGAAGCTAAAACTCGTTTTGGACAGATCTTGGAAAAATCGCAGCATGAGCCTGTTGTGATTGAAAAATCTGGAAGAAACTATGCCGTTGTTATTTCCTTTCAAGAATACGAGCGTATGGCGGCTATTGAAGATGCTCATTGGGCTAAGATGGCTGAAGAATCACGAGCAGAGGGTTTTATTGGAGTGGATGAGAGTGCCAACTTAATCCAGAGTTTGCTTCATGCGAAAACTTGATATCGCTAAGCGGGCTGAGCGTTTTTTAAAAATACTTCCACCGAAGCAAGGCAAGCAAATTGCGCAAAAACTTCTGTCATTGCTCGCTGATCCATATCCGGTTGATTCAAAAAAATTGGTAAACACAGATTTGTTTCGAGTGGATTCCGGTGAATACCGAATTATTTACGCTGTGTCTGAGGCGATTGTGCAGATTATCTTGGTTGGGAAACGGAATGATGACGAAGTTTATAGAAAACTTAGGAAATTAACCTAAGTTTCTGTTCTCGTGTTAAGCGCTTAATTTCAATTTCTCGACGCAGTGCAGCGCTTTTGGATTCTACGGACTCTTTATATACTAATTTAACAGGTAACCTCGAGCGTGTGTATTTGCTCGCTTTACCGGCGTTATGTTGTAATAGACGCTTGTCGACGTCAGTTGTCCAGCCTGTGTAAAGAGTCCCGTCGCTGCACTGCAATATGTAAACAAAAGCGTTCAAGGGTGGTAGCATGGGCGTTTTGTTGGAACAGTATGGTTCCAAGCAATAATATGTTGGATATCTTCGTCACGTGGCCAATCTTCGCTTATCATGTTTAATCCAGATAAGTGACAGAGATTCAGAGCCACAAGCTGAGTGGCAAGTGGGTTAATCTCTGCCGCCCATTCACGCAAGCTCGTGGGGTTATTGCTCGAGGTAATATTGCTCAATAAATTGACAATCATCGTTTTTTCATCTGGCGTGACGGTAAAAAATACGAGGTTAAAGTTATCACTGGCTTTCGTCAAGTTAGGCAAAATATTACTTTGAA
>RFQK01000455.1 GCA_009925045.1 Methylococcaceae bacterium | reverse complement strand
AGAAGGTGAGCCAAAGCGACGAGCCTTAACAGAACGCGAGCTAGAATGTTTACAGATGATCGCCAAAGGACTTAGCAATAACGAGGCTGCCGGCGTCCTAGGTTTATCGAAAGCCACGATTCGAACACATCTTGAACACATTTATCAAAAACTCGACGTCACCAATCGAGTGGAAGCTGTTACCGAAGGAATCAGACAAGGCATCATCGAGATTTAATCGAGTGGATACGGGGCAACCTCCCCGTCAAAACCTTGTAAATAGACGTGGGTATCATCTCGTTTAACAATAGATTCAGGGGTGATAGAAACTTTTCCAAATCCCCCTGGGATATCTACAATAAAATGAGGCACACATAAACCGGAAATATGTCCTCGTAATTGCTTCATGATCTGAAGTGCTCGTTCAAGCGGCACACGAAATTGGGATGCGCCTTTTACCACATCACATTGATGTAAATCATATGGCCGCGCTCTAAGCCTCGTCAGCGCTCTAAATAATTCGCTCAAGCTTTCAGCATTGTCGTTTACCCCTTTCAACAACACCGTTTGATTTAACACAGGAACACCTGCATCGACGAGATCCTTAATAGCTTGCGAAGCTTGAGGTGATAACTCATTCGAATGATTAAAATGCGACATCACATAAACGGGTTGATGTTTTTTTAAAACCTCGACCAAGTTTTTGGTCACACGCATCGGTGCAAAAGCCAACATGCGCGTACCTAAACGAATAATATCGACGTGCTTTATCTGTCTAATATCGCCTAGCAACTTATCAAGTTTTGCGTCATCTAACATCAGCGCATCGCCACCAGAAACAATCACCTCGCGAATCGTTTGATGCTCACGCACATAATCTAATGCCTGCTGCAAATGTTCTGGCTTAGGTGTGGGTCCTTGACCCACCCAACGTTTACGCGTGCAAAATCGACAGTACGACGCACAACGATCCGTAATCAGCAACAATACCCGATCTGGATACCTGTGAACCAAATGAGGAACAACTTCATGATCCTCTTCGCCGAGCGGATCCATACGATCATCACGAGCCTCTTCAAATTCATTGACATGAGGTACTAT
>RFQK01000454.1 GCA_009925045.1 Methylococcaceae bacterium | reverse complement strand
AATCCCTCAATTAGACGACGCTGATCGCATGAAATCTGGTGCCATCTATCATCGAAACCGCTGGCTCATAGCGCTCGCTGGGTTTGGTATTCATGTCTGTATTGGCTCTGTTTACGCTTGGAGCGTGTTTTCGAAGCCTTTGCAGTCAGCATTTGGCTGGAGTATGAAGGAGGCCAATTTCACATTCGGTCTCGCTATTTTCACTTTAGGGATTTCAGCAGCAGCCATGGGGCATGTTGTTGAACGCTATGGGCCCAAAATAAGCGGCCTCATTTCTATGTTCTTTTGGACTTTCGGCCTGGCTGGTTCAGGATTCGCCTTGTCCGATGATGCCGCTATCTCTGAATTTAGGCTCCCTTTGCTCTATCTCTTCTATGGGTTGCTGGGAGGAATTGGCCTTGGGACAGGCTACGTCACGCCGGTTTCAACCTTGATCAAATGGTTCCCTGATCACAGGGGGCTGGCTACGGGCATGGCAATCATGGGATTTGGTTTCGCATCCTTTCTTGGAGCCCCCGTTATTAACCACCTAATTGGCCGGATTGGGCTATCGCAGACCTTCTATGTGCTTTCTGGCTTATACCTGCTAGTGATGTCGATGTCCGCCTTGTATCTGGCGCCTCCCCCCGAGCATTTTTCCCCCGCATTGGAGAAAACAACCGGCCATCAGAAAAGACGCTGGGTAGCAGACTTGATGCCCATGGATGCAAACCAGGCTGTCCGAACTCTGCCTTTTTATGGGCTCTGGATCATGATGTTCATTAATATCACCTGTGGCATCGCTGTGATCTCCGTGGCATCCCCCATGATTCAAGAGATGACAGGGCTGTCTCCTCTTATGGCGGCCGCCATCGTGGGTCTTATCGGGCTCTTTAATGGACTTGGCCGCATAACTTGGGCGTCGATCTCTGATTGGGTTGGTCGCCCGGTGACTTTCATCCTTTTCTTCGTGATTGAAATCGGTTGCTTTGTCGCATTACCACAGATCAGCGATATCCTTGTTTTTCAGGTGCTTCTCTTCTTGGTGATGACCTGCTACGGGGGAGGATTTGCTACCCTCCCTGCTTACATAGGCGATAT
>RFQK01000453.1 GCA_009925045.1 Methylococcaceae bacterium | reverse complement strand
ATTTCAGCGGATTGGTCAAGTTGCTTTGATGCTAGGGTCAGTTGTTGATCTACGCGCATAGTTGCCTCATGCTATTCATTAAATACAAGGCGCTAATATACCTATTTAGACGCTATTGGTCAATAAAAATGACTTATAAAACAGTCTTTAAGTATTTTAATGACATATTTATGAGTCTTTTAATGGTTTACAGTAGAAAATTTAGGCTAATTATTCCGTCAAAGGTAAACCTCTTTACCGGACAGGTTCTCCAGTCGTTTTTCTATAAAGCCCTCCCAGTCACCCATCAAGCAAGCGCGTTTTTCCAACTGATCTTGTCTTCTATAGGTAAGCGTTCAGCGGATACATCTAAAAATAATGAGTGAATGATGCCATTCTAATGTTTTTATGAATGGAGTATCGAGATGCAAGACCAGAATATAAGTGTTCCAAGTCGTCAGGATGTATGGTTTGGTCGGATAGAAGATTGGAAAACATCAGGGCTGTCGATTGTTCAGTATTGTGAGGACAACGGTCTTTCGTATAAAACTTTTTCAAATTGGCGAAGACGCTTTTCGCTGGGGCAGTCGAGTGTTCATATTGACGCATCGAAAATTGATGCACAAAAACTGGCGAGTGCGAAGTTTGTCGCTGGCCGTATAGCGCAAGCTTCAGCGTGTCCTTCCTTGTTGCTAGAGCATCGAAGTGGCTGGCGTTTGCACCTTCCAGTCGGCACGACAAACGCTACGCTTGCAGAATTATTAAGGTCTGTATGTATTTAAGTGTTCGCAAGATTTGGCTAGCTGTTGAGCCTGTGGATATGCGTATGGGCTTAAATGGTTTATCACAGTTAGTGCAAAATCATTTAGGTCATGCGATTGGCTCTCAGTGTGCTTATGTTTTTGGTAATCGAAGTCGCACGCGTTTGAAGGTTTTACTTTGGGATGGCACTGGCGTGTGGGTTTGTCAAAGGATATTTTTAGTAAAAAATTACTATGGTTTTCAATGAAACAATCAATCAAATAAAGGCTTCGGGAGGAATCTCTACTGAGATTATCGAGTCGCTAATTGGTCATTTCAGCAAGATTGAAAATCAGGCCC
>RFQK01000452.1 GCA_009925045.1 Methylococcaceae bacterium | reverse complement strand
GGTGGTGGACTCAGTTTTAGTACTTCTGCAGTGGTGACCAGTGAAGCTGGAACTTCAGCCAGTTTTACACTGATGTTGAATAGTCAGCCGGACGCCGATGTGACGGTTAATCTAAGCGGAGTAGATGATACCGAAGGTGAAATTCTCACTGGAAATTCATTGACTTTCAATCCCGATAACTGGAATCAACCCAGACTGGTTATTTTGCAAGGCCTTGATGATCCTCTGGTTGACGGCGATATTCGTTATACATTGACTGCAAGTGGCCAGTCGAATGATATTCGTTTCAATAATAAACTGGCGCGTCTTTCGGTGGTGAATACCGATAACGATGCAGGTGGCATTACCCTCAGTGCGTCAAGTTTAGTGACCAGTGAAAAGGGAGATTCTGCCAGTTTCAGTGCGGTCCTTGGGAGTCGTCCACTTAGCCCGGTCAATATCGTTGTGACGGGTCTTGATGAAACTGAGGGTGCTTTGAGCCAAACCTCACTCAGTTTTGATGCGACTAACTGGAATCAGGCTCAGACAATTACGGTCAAAGGGCTGGACGATACTCTGGCTGATGGTGATATTCCTTACGAGCTTGCGGTCACCAGTCTGTCCAGCGACCCTAACTATAATGCTAAGGCCTTTACAGTCAAAGTCACTAATCTGGACAATGAAGTTGGCGGTATTGTGGTGGATAAATCACAAATTACCACCAGTGAGTACCTGACTTCTGATAATTTTTCGGTTGCCCTTAAAAGTCAGCCCTTGTCAGATGTTACGGTCAACATTTCCGGTTTGGATACCACTGAGGGTCGTCTGAGTATTAACAGTCTGAGCTTTAGCAACACTAACTGGAATATTCCCCAGGCTGTAACGGTCACTGGGGTTGAAGACAATCTCTACGACGGCAAGATACGATACACCCTGACACTGACGAGTACGGGTGATGCGGCCTATGATGGCAAAAATGCGAAGACTGCTAAAGTCGATGTCAGTAACCTGGATAACTTTTTAAAAGTTGAAGATATTACGGTCAATGAGGGATCACCGTATTCGGTTTTTCGCGTCTACGGTTCGGAAGGACAGCAATTG
>RFQK01000451.1 GCA_009925045.1 Methylococcaceae bacterium | reverse complement strand
GCAAATTTTGAGTTTGAAGATTGCCTCTGGCGCGATTGTTGAGTGGCTGCCTCAGGAAACGATCGTGTTTGAAGAGGCCCAATTGATCGCGAGTAATCATATTGAATTGGCTGAGGGTGCCAGATTTCTGGCTTGGGAAGTTTTGGCTTTCGGTCGGCCCGCTGCCGGCGAGGGCTTTGCTGCAGGCCTGGCGCAATTGCAATGGCGCATCAGTCGATCCGGTAAAACCCTGTTAAATGAAAAGCTTGTCGTGGACGCAGAGGCGTTCAGGGCTAAATGGGGATTGTCTGGGCATTCTTGCTGTGGCAGTTTGCTAGCCTATCCGGCTGGAAAACCAGAACTGGAAATGGTCAGACAAATTATCGGTGAACAAAATGCACGGAGTGTGACCCTGATTGATGATCTGTTAATCTGCAGAGGTATGGATCAGCGTGCCGATCGCATGAGTGCTTTTTTTCAACAGGTTTGGCAGGCTTTGCGTGAGCCATTATTACAACGTAAGGCGGTTATGCCGCGTATTTGGGCAACCTGAAGGTTTGATACTATGGAACTGACTCCAAGAGAAAAAGATAAATTATTGTTATTCACCGCCGCACTGCTGGCAGAGCGACGTAAAGCCCGGGGTCTGAAGCTGAATTATCCGGAGGCGGTTGCGTATATCTCGGCCGCCATTATGGAAGGTGCGCGTGACGGAAGGACGGTTGCTGAATTAATGGATTTTGGCCGTACCTTATTATCGCGTGATGAGGTGATGGAGGGGATTGCCGACATGTTGTTAGAAGTGCAGGTAGAGGCAACTTTCCCTGACGGCACCAGATTGGTCACGGTGCATGAGCCGATTGTATGACATTGTCTATCCAGCAAATTAAGGTCTGAATATGATTCCAGGTGAAATTATTGTCGTTGATGGCACACTCGAATTAAACCAAGGTCGTGAAAAACGCCAAATTACCGTTGCCAATAGTGGTGACCGGCCCGTACAAGTCGGTTCGCATTACCATTTTTTTGAGGTCAATCCTGCCTTAATTTTTGATAGAGCTCTTAGCCGCGGTTTTCGTTTAGACATTCCGGCTGGGACAG
>RFQK01000046.1 GCA_009925045.1 Methylococcaceae bacterium | reverse complement strand
CGCGCACAACAGCAATAGTATTTGGAAGATCCGGGCGAACATTCTAGGTCCGTTCAATAAACTCTAAAGCATTTCCGTCCGGATCGCGCGCGAATAATGCCCGACGCCCCGAAATACTTAAGGTGTGCTCAACACCTGCCGCCAAAAAATCTTCTCTTATAGCATCGTAGGAATCGATCATCATCGCCACATGGCGATCACGACCGCCATGAGCGGGCCGACCGGTAGTAGGATCAGGATTATCTAATTCCAACAAATGAATTTGCTGTTGACCCAGAGCCAACCAAGCACCTGGAAAAGGTAATGGCGGACGTTCAATTTGCTGCAAGCCCAACACACCGCAATAAAACTCCAGCGACTTTTGGGTATCGGATACCAGCAAGCTGGCATGATGAATCGTAAAATTATGCTTGGACATGCTTAAACTCGTTGAATTGACCGGCAAATTATACCTCAGCGGGGTGTTTGGCAAGCTCGCAATCATAACTACTTTGCGCGCCAATAGCCGCTTACGTTAACATGGCACCTAATCATTACGACTGGCTATCTTTAACTCCATGATTCTACCGAGTGAATTCGTCAACTGGTTCAGGGCTTCATCTCCCTATATTCACGCTCACCGTAACCGGACCTTTGTGATTTTTTTCAGTGGCGCAGCCGTGAGTGACAGCCATTTTGACAATCTCATTCATGATTTTGCTTTATTACGCAGCCTAGGCATTCGACTGGTACTGGTGCATGGCATCCGCGAACAAATTGAAGAAAGACTCCGTGACCAAGGCCATCAAAGCCAGTTTCATCAGCATCTTAGGATTACTGACGCAAGCACTTTGCAATATGTCAAACAAGCAGCCGGCCTAGTCAGGGTTGAAATTGAAGCCTTACTGTCTATGGGGGTCTCAGGTTCGCCAATGGCGGGCGCACAAATTCGGGTTGCCTCAGGTAATTTTATCAGTGCCCGTCCGATGGGAGTGCTGGACGGTGTGGATTATTGTTTTACCGGTAAAGTCAGACGGGTTGATACCGAGGCGATTAATCAGCAACTTGAACAACACAATGTGGTGTTAATTTCACCCATCGGCTATTCACCGAGTGGTGAAGTGTTCAATCTATCCGCTGAAGAAGTAGCAACCGAAGTAGCCATCGCCTTACAAGCCGAAAAACTGATTCTACTCACTGAAGATAATTGCCAGACAGCTAATGGGGATCTGATCGCTCAGCTCACGACCGAACAGGCAGCAGATTTATTGGCCAATACCGACCGGCTACCCGTTGCACTGGGTCTATCAATTAAAGCCGCGATACAAAGTTGTCAGCAAGGTGTTCAACGCGCCCACTTGGTGAATCGTTTAGTGGATGGAAGTTTATTACTGGAATTATTCAGTCGCGATGGGATAGGCACTTTAATCAGTCGTAATGCTTTTGAAAATATCCGGCCGGCAACGCTTGAAGACATTGGCGGTATTATGGAACTAATTAAACCCTTGGAAGCTGAAGGTGTTCTGATTAAACGTTCGCGGGAAAAACTGGAGATGGAAATCAATGATTACATCATCATCGAACGTGATGGTTTGATTATAGGCTGCACTGCTCTACATAGCATTGTAGCCAATCAAAGCGGTGAAATTGCTTGTCTCGCCATTCACAAAGACTACCGTAAAGCCGCGCGCGGTGCGCACCTGCTGGCTTATCTCTGCAAACAAGCCGAACAAAAAGGCTTGCAACAATTGTATGTACGTTCTACTCAGACCATGCACTGGTTTGTCGAAAAAGGCTTTAATTTTTGTACTGTGGATGAATTACCCGAACAACTGCAAAAAGCCTATAACTATGAGCGCAATGCGAAGGTTTTGGTTAAAACTCTTTAATGGCAGCCTTCCCACTACTGCGATTAAACCTCGGCCAGATTACCTCTATCCTCCAGCCAGCTTTTACGATCCGCGGCCCGTTTCTTGGCTAACAGTTTATCCATTTGTTCAAAGGTATCATCCTCTTCATCAATCACTAACTGCACTAGACGCCGGGTATCCGGATTCATCGTGGTTTCACGTAACTGCGAAGGATTCATTTCTCCTAAACCTTTGAAGCGCTGGATATTAATTTTTCCAGATAATTTTTCCGCTTCAATTCGCGCCAACACACCCTGACGTTCGGACTCATCCAGAGCATAAAATACCCGTTTACCGACATCGATACGATATAGCGGCGGCATGGCGACAAATACATGCCCCGCTCTGACTAGGGCATGAAAATGTTTAAAAAACAACGCACAAATTAAGGTGGCGATGTGATTACCATCGGAATCCGCATCCGCCAAAATACAAATTTTGCCGTAGCGCAAATGCTGTAAATCTTCATTATCTGGCTCTATACCCAAAGCCACGGCAATATCATGCACCTCTTGGGATGCCATGACTTCCGCCGAATCGACTTCCCATGTATTCAGAATTTTGCCCCGTAAAGGCATGATGGCCTGAAACTCACGGTCTCGGGCCTGCTTGGCTGAACCACCCGCAGAATCACCTTCAACTAAAAACAATTCGGTACGATTAATATCCTGAGCAGAACAATCAGCCAGTTTCCCGGGTAAAGCCGGCCCTGCCGTGATTTTCTTGCGAATGATTTTTTTACCGGCACGCAAGCGTTTTTGGGCGTTGGACAGAATAATTTCAGCAATTTTTTCGCCTTCCAAGGGATGCTGATTCAACCACAAACTGAAACTGTCTTTCGCTACACCGGAGACAAAGGCTACACATTCTCTAGAGCTTAAACGTTCTTTGGTTTGTCCAGAAAACTGCGGATCCTCCAGCTTTACTGATAACACAAAATGACAGCTTTCCCAGACATCTTCAGGCGCAATTTTGACCCCACGCGGCAATAGATTACGAAAATCCAAAAACTCCCGCATCGCTTCGGTGAGACCTGCCCGCAAGCCATTGACATGGGTTCCACCTTGCGCGGTCGGCACTAAGTTGACGTAACTTTCAGCAATGGTTTCTGACAAACTTTCTAAAGTCCAGACTATGCCCCATTCAACCGCCTCGGTTCGAGCCGCCATTTGCGCTAAAAACGGTTGTTGCGGCAAAAACTCTACATCACCAATTCTGTCTAACAGATACTCTTGCAAACCATTTTGATAACACCATTCAAAACGTTCATCGCTCAATTCAGAATTGAGGACAATGCGTAACCCCGGGCATAAAACCGCCTTGGCTCTTAAATTATGTTTTAACCTTGAAACAGAAACCTTGGCTGAATCAAAATATTTGGCATCCGGCCAGAAATGGACACTGGTGCCAGTATTCGCCTTGCCAATACTGCCTGTTTGCTGTAATTCGCTCAACTTTTCACCGCCAGCAAATTCCATGGCGTAAACACCACCGCCACGTCTGATTTCAACCAGCAACTTCTCGGATAAGGCATTCACAACAGAAACACCAACGCCGTGCAGACCACCTGAAAACTGATAATTCTTGTTGGAAAACTTTCCACCGGCATGTAACTGGGTCAGAATCACCTCCACCCCCGGCATACCTTGTTCAGGATGAATATCGACTGGCATGCCCCTGCCATTATCGACCACCTTAACCGAACCATCTTTGTATAAAGTCACTTCAATTTGATTGGCATGTCCGGCCAGCGCCTCATCAACACTGTTATCCACCACTTCCTGTACCAAATGATTGGGACGGGTGGTATCGGTATACATACCGGGACGTTTGCGCACCGGATCCAGACCACTCAGAACCTCAATCGCGGCAGCGTTATATTCGTTACTCATGGGTGTGCTTGTTCCTGAAAAGCGATAGTGTTAGCCATTGATTTGACGACGTTCGCGTATGGCTTCAGCCAACTGAAATACCGCCATTGCGTACAGTGGGCTGTGATTGTAACGGGTAATGACATAAAAATTATCCGTGACCAACCATAATTGCTCCTGATCCCCCATGTCGTAGCTCAACAAACGGGCAGGTAAATGATCCGGTAAAAGCTTTGGGACTTTTATCCCGGCGTGTTTGATTTTTCCCACTGTAGTATCCGGCTTGATCCCTTTAGTTGAAGCCAAGCGCGTATTATTCGAATGCGCTTCAAGCTGAAAAGCAACCGGTTTTCCAGTTTGCCAGTGATTATGTTGAAAATAATTCGCTACACTGGCAATGGCATCGGCAGGATTTTTCCAGATATCCCGATGCTGATCATGCTCAAAATCAGCGGCAAAACCTCTGAAACTACTTGGCATAAATTGCGGAAACCCCATCGCCCCAGCGTAAGAGCCTTTTACAGATAATGGATCGATGCCTTCATCACGCGTGAGCAACAAATACTGTTCGAGTTCTTTCAAGAAAAATTCGCTGCGTTTGGGGTAGGCAAAACCCAGTGTCGATAAAGCATCCATGACTCGATATCGCCCGGTATTCGTACCATATTTGGTTTCCACGCCCAGGATAGCGATAATGATTTCGGCGGGCACCCCAAAGCGCTGTTCCACAGACTTCAGTGTGTCCTGATGCTGATTCCAAAAATCTACCCCGGCACTGATTCTGGATTCTGTCATAAAGATTTGCCGATACGCAAACCAGGGTTTCGCTTCCGCAGGTTTAGACATTGCGTCCAGAATCGCTGGCTGAATCTCTACCTGCTGAAACAACTGCCTTAACTCGCTTTCATTATAGTGATGCTGACGCACCATCCTCGTAATAAAGCTATTAAAACTATCGGTATTAGCGATTTCAGAGCAGACCGTCTGGGTAAAAAACAGTAAAACTAAAAATAAATAAGAGGGTGTACGCATTAGACCGGGTGTTTTTTTCCGTGAGTATGAATGGACATCAGAATGCCAAATCCCGCCATTAAAGTCACCATAGAAGTGCCTCCATAACTCACCAGAGGTAATGGCACACCAACAACAGGTAACACGCCAATCACCATACCAATATTGACAAATACATAGACAAAAAATGTAAATGACAGACTGCCGGCCAGCAAGCGATTAAAGGTATCGTGGGCTTGCACAGCAATATAAAAACAGCGCATGATCACCAGTAAATACAAAACCAATAAACTCACACAACCAAACAGGCCAAATTCTTCGGCAAAAACCGCAAAGATAAAATCAGTGGAACTTTCAGGCAAAAAGTCTAATTCAGCCTGACTACTGCCCAGCCAACCACGACCATTAATCCCGCCTGAGCCGATCGCAATTTTAGACTGAATAATATGATAGCCAGCACCCATAGGATCGGCTTCCGGATTGATGAAGGTCAGGACACGCTTCTTCTGGTAGTCATGCATGAAATGCCATAACACCGGCAACAGCGCGACACCAATCACACCGCAACCCGCCATAAACCACCATGACAGACCCGCAAAAAACAATACCGCAGCACCGGAACTGGCAACCAGAATAGCTGTCCCTAAATCAGGCTGCTTAGCAATTAAAAGAACGGGTACCAGCAATAAAGCCCCAGCAATCCCAACATGTTTAGCCTTGGGCGGTAAGCTTTGTTCGGCTAGATACCAAGCCACCATCATGGGCGCACTGAGTTTAGTAAATTCTGAAGGCTGAAATCTGAAAACACCTAAATCCAGCCAACGCTGAGCGCCTTTACCAATCTGCCCCATCACGGCAACCGCAATCAATAATAAGACACAGCCGGCAAAAAACAGGGGGGATAAGGTTTGCAACTGCTTAGGGTTAATGTGAGCCAGCAGAATCATCAAGGCAATCGCGAACCCCATACGACTGGCATGACGAATCAAAACCTGCATTTCCTGACCGCCGGCACTGTACAAAATCACAAAACTAAGACCACCTATCATCAACAAACCCAGGAATAGCGGGATATCGACATGTAATCGACGCAATAAATTACCCAGCAACGACGGAGAGTCGAACGCTTCTGCGCGATTATCTTTCATGATGCCCACCTTTTTGCGACTTGAGGTAAGCCTCAATAATATCGCCGGCAATCGGAGCAGCAACTGTACCGCCATGACCACCATGTTCAGCAATAACAGCTACGGCAATTTGCGGATCCTCTACGGGGGCTAAGGCAACAAATAAGGCATGGTCACGCATTTTAAAATCAATCGCATCTTCGTTGTATTTCTCTTCCTGTTTAACCGAAAACACCTGAGCAGTCCCGGTTTTCCCGGCAATATGATAATGAATACCTTTTGCCAGACTACCCGCTGTTCCACGTGGCCCATGCACAACATTGGTCATGGCGGTAATAATGTTCTCAACATTTTGTTTGTTTAAGCCCAGACTTTTGGGTTCTTGATCGCCAATGTAATCCGTACTGTCTTTACCCACTACTTTTTCAACCAGATGCGGTGTAATTTCACGGCCATTATTCGCTAAAGTGGCTGTCGCCTTGGCCAACTGAACCGGCGTGGCTTGCATATATCCCTGACCAATACCGGTAATGATGGTTTCCCCCGGAAACCAGGCATGTTTACGAAAACGTTTTTTCCATTCCCGAGAAGGTAACAAACCATCGACTTCACCGACTAAATCAATACCGGTTTTACGACCGAAACCAAATTTATCCATAAAATCATGCATCTTATCGATACCCATCGCCATCGCGAGGTCATAAAAATAAACATCGCAAGACTGCATGATGGCTTCATTCATGTTGACTGAACCATGGCCCCATTTTTTCCAGTCACGATATTTGTGCTCAGAATTGGGTAGTCGGTAATAACCAGGACAGAATAAAGGATGGTTAAAATCAGTAACGCCATATTCCAGGGCGGCCAAGCCCAAAAAAGGCTTAGCTGTAGATCCTGGCGGATATTGTCCCCGCAAGGCACGGTTATAGAGTGGCTGGTCATCTGAGTCTTGTAGCGCTTTGTATTCTTTGGCACTGATGCCGGATACAAAGGGATTAGGATCAAATCCTGGACGACTGGCAAACACCAATACTCCACCCGTTTTAATGTCAATCGCCACGGCAGCACCGTTATAGTCACGCAAGCCTTCGTAAGCAACTTTTTGTAAATCGACATCCAGGGTTAAATAGATATTGGCACCCGCAATCGGATCAGTGGTAGAGACCGTATGGATGGCCCGAGCCTGGGCATTGGTCTCGATTTCTTCATAGCCCGCCGTGCCATGCAATTCGGCTTCATAGGTTTTTTCTATACCGATTTTACCAACATGATCGGTACCGCGATATTCATCTGCAGGCAAAGCCTTAAGCTCCTGCTCACTAATTCTCGCCACATAACCCACCACATGCGAAGCCAATTCACCATAGGGATATCGCCTTTCCAAACGCACGTAGACATCGACGCCGGGAAAATAGGGTCTGACTACAGAAAACTTGGCCACCTCATCTTCAGTTAAATTTTGCAGTAAAGGCGTCGGCGTAAAAGCCTTGTTGCGTTTGCGTTGTTTATTGAACAACTCAATTTTTTCATCGGAGATATTGAGCAGTTGTTGCAAGTCCTTGAGGGTCTGGTCAATCTGCTCAATTCGTTCTGGGATCAACTCTAGGGTGTAGGTAGGGAGATTTTGCGCCAGCATCCGGCCCTGACGATCATAAATAATGCCGCGGGTCGGCGGTAAAGGAGCGATTTTGATACGATTATCTTTGGATAAGGTCGCATAATGTTCGTGACCGACAATTTGTAGGTAAATCAGTCGAACCACCAAACCCAGCATCAGGACAATAATCAGCACAAAGGCGGCAACCACCCGGCTTAGAAAAATACGTCCTTCTAACAACGGATCTTTATAACCGAAACGAGTGTCCATTTAATCAGGCAATACGGGCAAGTACCCGAATATATCGCAACACTAGAAACACCGCTGGCCATGCAAGAACACTGGTAAAAACCGAATACCAATACTCAATTCCAAACCGATTACCGACCTTGAGACTTTCCAGACCAAAAACTAATAATTTGGCAAACATTAAAAAGTAAAAAACAAAGAAACATTGGTGCAAAATGGGAAATTGCCGCAAACGCCGGTGTTCTTTCACCGTAAAATAAGCAATTACCGCATAAATCAGCGCGTATTGTCCCAGCATTCGCCCTGTTAAAACATCGGTTAACAGACCCACCATAAAACCGCTAAAAACCCCAAAGCGCTCAGGCAAGGCCATGATCCAATACACCATGACCAACATAATCCAGTCCGGATTCAATAAATCAAACACCGGGCCCAGCGATATCAGGCGCAGGATCATGGCAACACCTAAGGTCACAAAGAAATATAGGATCGCAAAAGCGCTATGGTTTGGCATGATCAGCCTCCGGAACTTTGGGCGCACCACCCAATTCAACTGCAGCCATATCATTCCAGACGATCAAAAATTCGCGACTCGTTTCCAGTTGTGCTTTTGGCGTTGCGTAAATAGTCGCGAACGACTTATCGGGACGTGCTTCAAATTTATCCACCACGGCCACCGGATAACCCGCCGGAAAGACCCCACCAATCCCTGAAGTAACCAGTAAATCACCGGGGACGATGTCGGCGTTGTTGGCCAGAAAAGGCAAATGCAAACGATTAGACTGACCGGTTCCAAAAGCGACGGTTCTGAGTCCGTTGCGATTCACTTCAACCGGAATGGCATGATCGGGATCCGTAATCAACATCACTTCGGAGGTATTCGGTAAAACCCGGATCACCTGCCCCACAATCCCGTTCGCATCCAATACCGGTTGCCGGACATGGATCCCAAAGCGAGTCCCTTTATTGACCATGACCGTGTGCTCATAGGGGTCGAGCTTGACTGACAATAATTCAGCCACTAATACCTGTTCCCCTAATTGAAAAGAGTTTTCCAGGAGCAAACGGAGACGAATATTTTCTTTTTCCAAGGCCGCCAGTTTTAATAAACGAGCATCATTGATGAGCTGATTTTCCTTAAGCTTTTGGTTCTCTTTAAGCAGTTCAGTGGAACTCAACGCTAAATCACTCAAGCCATGATAAAGATCGACCGGCAAACTGGCTAAAGATTGTAAAGGATAAAGGGTAACCGCCAAGAAAGCGCGCAAGGCATCA
>RFQK01000450.1 GCA_009925045.1 Methylococcaceae bacterium | reverse complement strand
TGGCGCACTGAGTTTAAACAACTCTGCACTGACCACCAGTGAAGCGGGTGCTTCAGCTTCTTTTTCTGTCCGTTTAAGCAGTCAGCCAAGCAATGATGTGACGGTAAGTTTGGCTGGACTGGATGTGACTGAAGGTTTGTTGATGAGTGCGAATCAGTTGACGTTCACAAGCACTAACTGGAATACCGCACAACTTGTGCAGTTGGCCGGTTTGGATGATGCGGAGCTTGACGGTGATATTCGTTATACCCTGACGGCTACTAGTGCATCGGTCGACAGTCATTATCAAAACAAGTCAGCAACGGTGGTCATCACCAATATCGATAACGAGACAGCAGGTTTGCAGTGGAACCGTTCAACAGTTTCCACCACTGAGTCTGGTGGTTCTTCGGCTTTAAGCCTGGTTTTGAATGCGCAACCTAATAATGATGTCACGATTGCTTTTAGTGGCTTGGATACCACCGAAGGGAGTCTGAGTAACAGTTCACTGACATTTACAGCCGCTAACTGGAACACACCACAAGCTTTGACTATATCTGGGGTTGAAGATTCGCTTGTTGATGGCAATATTGTTTACACCCTGACTGCCACGGCAACGTCAAATGATAGCCGCTTTAACAGTAAATCAGCTGCTGTGACGGTAACCAACACCGACAATGATGGCCCAGCTTTTGTACTGAGTAAAAGTAGTCTGATAACCCGGGAAACCGGCAGTTCTTCTTTGTTTACTGTTCAATTAGCCAGTCAGCCCTCAGCGGATGTCACGGTGAGTCTGAGTGGTATTGATAGCACCGAAGGGCAGCTTTACACTGGCAGTCAGCTCGTTTTTAGTCATGATAATTGGAACACCCCGCAAATGGTATTGCTGGCAGGTGTGGATGATACACTGGTGGACGGTGATATCACTTATTCATTGACGCTGACTAGTAGTTCCTCAGATAGTTCGTTTCAGAATAAAACCGCATCGGTAGCAGTAACCAATATCGATAATGAATCGGCTGGTTTGTTATTCGGTGAGACCCATCTGGATACCAGTGAGTCGGGCGGTTCGTCCTTGTTTACTGTTGTGTTGAATAGTCA
>RFQK01000449.1 GCA_009925045.1 Methylococcaceae bacterium | reverse complement strand
TACTGATGTGCCGTTACAGGTAATGTTGTAGTTTGGGTTGTTGTCACATATCGTGCCTTGGGTTTCCAAATAAAAACTATAGGGCCCGGCTCCTGGAGCTGCAATCGTAATGGTGTTTGTTGAACCAAGCGCATAAGGACCTCCGGATCCGACTACTGTTCCGGCGGCATTTGTGAGCGACCATCCTACCATGTCAAGCCAACCACCACTGCTAATGGTGACGGTCATGGCCGAGCCGGTTCCACCAGAGCCGGTTGAGCCTGCTGTAACTGTTCCGCTTAACTGGCCAGCAGCACCTGCACAAATAATGACATCAGGCCCTGCATTAACCACAGGGTTCGTACAAGGCGGGGTTGGACAACTCACTGAATAAGTCATAGAGGCGGACCCAATTAAGGGTCCGCAAACATATTGCGATAGCTGGATACTGTATGCGCCAGATGCGGGGGCAGTCCAAATGGCGTTGGTTTGTAGACCACATTGGTCGTCCCAACCTTGTACAAGGGTTGTATTTGAATTATAAATACGAAGATAGGTGTCAACTGAGCTGAGACCACAAGTTGTAAAGGTATAGGTACAACCTGCCGTAGCGGTAAACGTAAAAACAGGGGCAGTTCCAGCAGGAAATGTCGCAGTTGTTTGAGGCGTGCTCGTTGGGGTGATTGCAGTTGTACTACTTGGCGGAGTACAATACTGTGAAAAGCCCTGAGTGGCTATTGTAAATAGCAAAACTATAATGGCTATATAGCGCATGACAGGTAGTGGTGTTTCGTTAGTTTATTTTTTGCTTGCTAAATTTAGCAATAACATAACGAATTACCAATTAATGCGTTGCCTTTTAGTAAAATAAAAAAGGCTTCCGAAGAAGCCTTTTTTTAAAATTCGAATGATTCCATGAATTTCGTGGTAAAATTACCAGCGTTGAAATCTGGATTATCCATTAGTTTTTGATGGAATGGTATCGTTGTTTTGACCCCGCCAATGACGTATTCGTTTAGGGCACGTTTCATTTTAAGGATCGCTTCATCGCGGGTTTGTGCCACTACAATGAGTTTTGAAATCATGGAGTCATAATGTGGCG
>RFQK01000448.1 GCA_009925045.1 Methylococcaceae bacterium | reverse complement strand
ACTGCTGATATTGTTCATCAGTGTAGGGTTGGTTGACTGAGCCTTCCAGTTCTATACCAATTGAAAAATCATTACAGCGTTCCCTGCCCTCAAAATTTGAAACCCCGGCATGCCAGGCGCGGCGATTAAAGGGTACATATTGGTGAAGTGTGCCGTCACGTCGAATCAATAAATGCGCAGACACCTTTAGTTGATGGATTTCAGCAAAATAGGGGTGAGCCTCCGGATTCAGTCGGTTACAAAACAAATCATCAATGTAGTCGCCGCTGAATTGTTCAGGAGGCAGGCTAATGCAATGAATCACCAAAAGCTCAAGCGCTTGTGCATCCGGACGTTGGTCCTGATTAGGCGACTCTATTTGTAAGGCCTCACTTAAACGATGATCAAGGATATTCATGGTTCGGTATCTGACTGGGGAAGCTTATAATAACAGCCATTGATCTTGCTGCGAGACCCCTCATGCAACCCAGTACCACTGAAATAGCCGCTTTTCTTGCCGAAGACATTGGTAGCGGCGATTTAACCGCCAATCTCATTGCCGAAGACCAAAATGCCAACGCGACTGTTGTGAGCCGTGAAGCGGCGGTTATCTGTGGTCAGGCATGGTTTGAAGCGGTATTTCGGCAATTGGATCTTAATGTCAGGATAGAGTGGCTATGTCAGGAAGGCGAGTATTTGCCTGCTAATAGTTTGATTTGTCGTTTACAAGGCCCTGCCCGGGCTTTATTAACCGGGGAAAGAACCGCTTTAAATCTGTTACAAACGCTGTCGGCCACTGCAAGCGTTGCCAGACAGTACGCCGAAGCGGTTGTGGGTACTGCCTGTAAAATTTTGGATACGCGTAAAACTTTGCCGGGTTTACGCTTAGCTCAGAAATATGCGGTCAGTTGTGGTGGTTGTCTTAATCACAGAATCGGTTTGTTTGACGCCATTTTGATTAAAGAGAATCACATATTGGCAGCGGGATCGATTGCCGAAGCGGTCAGGCGTGCCAGAGCATGTGGCAAACCGGTGATGGTGGAAGTAGAGGTTGAAAATCTGGACGAACTGCAGCAGGCGCTCACAGCCAAAGCCGACCGAGTGATGCTCG
>RFQK01000447.1 GCA_009925045.1 Methylococcaceae bacterium | reverse complement strand
TCACCAGAGCCGAGAGAACTGGTCGAGATAAATTTTTCCGAAAAAATTCCTGCCGAACCAACGACATCATCGGTTTGAAATAACAATTGGGAATTAATATTATCGGGATCTGCTAGCTGATAAAGCGGAAAAGAATCTGCTTTTAGCTCAAAGTTAGCGTATCCATTGATACTTAATTTAGAATCGAAAGTGGTTGCAGTTGAACTACCACTGTGTAATTGCCCCGGATTAAGCTGATTGTGGATTCTGCCATCAACACCGGCATGAAAATGACAACTGGCACATGCCACCCCTTTACTTCCTACGTTAACATCCCAGAATAAGGCCTTACCTAATTGTACTGCAGCTGTCTGATCGCTAACGATAGGGGATTTACCATCTATTAATCCTAAAGACGTAGGAACTTTAAATAATTGCAAATTATTACGGGTAATGTCGGTATGTGCATTTGCCACTGTTAGGACAACGCTTATTAAACAGACAGTCAAATAAATAAATTTTTTCTTCATAGAGTCATCAAAGGGGAGCAGTGTGTCTACTCCCCGAATTATTATTTTGCAGTTACAGTTACAGTAACTGGCGCTCCTGTGGCACCCACTTTAGAAGCAGCTGAGTCAACATCTGGCTTCAAACCACCAATTACAAACTGATAGACAGCTGTTTTTGGCGCAGTAAAGGTGACTGATACTTTACCTGGCGTTTTGTCATATTGCGCACTCGCAGATTGAATGTCTTTGGTGTTATAACCTATGGGCAAATAGGGTCCAAATTTAGTCTTAGTAGTTGCCGCATCAGAGGCATATCCATAAATGTAATCGCCCAAATTATCCGCATCATAGGCATTTGCAATGAACGTTCTGATCACATTTCCAACCGGAACGGGACTAGCAGCATTATCATTGTTAATTGCATTTTTCACACTGACGCTGCTCGATTGAGCATAAAAATGATCATCCATGTAGTACAGCGACTTATCAGTAGCAGGCTTATTAGTATCACGCTGCCAGACCGAAACTGCTGGGTGAAAGCCCACAGTTGCAGTAGCATCCAGAGCAATTGTTACAACTTGACCTTTTGTAAGATTGACAAAACCCCATTTACTGAAATGA
>RFQK01000446.1 GCA_009925045.1 Methylococcaceae bacterium | reverse complement strand
AGGCTATTTTGTCATGGGTGTGATCAATGGTTTTGGAAAGCCCATGTGCTGACTCGGATTCAAATAAATTGACGCCGACCAAGGCGGCAACTTCAAATACCAAACCAATAGCGCAATTCATTTCGCCTTTTTCAATCTTTTGCAAGGTCGCTCTTGAAATACCGGCGCGCTCTGCCAAATTTTGCTCACTCCACTGGCGTTGTTTACGACCCAACTTGATCTGCTTGCTCAGTAAAATGACGGCTTCTTGCGCATATTGCGAAAAGGCCCTGGGAGACTTGATACTACTCATGGACTTGGACAAAAAATCTGCAACAAGCCACAGCTTAGCACCCAAGGTCATACCAAAGCAACATAATGGCTATTTAAATAGCCATAGAATAGCCTTATGACCAGAATAGTGGTCATAAGGCGGCATTGTGAGATAGCACAGTGTTGCCATCAAAATGAGTCTGCTCGGCACAACCAATACAACAGCAACACCACCTAGCTAATGGCTTGGCACATGACCAACACCGGTGTTTGCCTTACAAAATTTTCGTCTGTTTGCTGGGTTTGGTGATTGTGATGTTGTCGGTGACAGGAGTTTTGATTTGGTGGAAGAAGCGGCGGTGAACAGGCAATGTTTCTTTTCCACTATAGCCAAATACATGGCGGGATAAGGTGTCTGTCAAACCTCACGAATCAGCATGATCGTGAAGATTTGTTGGCACATCAGATTGGGTATAAATGGATGCCTATATGGAAACGAGCCCCCTTGTTTCCCGAACGGGAAATATATAGCCAATCCACGACCTAATCGCACATAGAATTCCCGATCGGGAAGTATTGCTTGCAGATGACTCCGTTGTGGCTAATAATTTCCCAAACGGGAAACTGAGCAAGCTATGATATCGATTCGATCACCACAACAACTCGGCGATGCACTGCGTGCCGCTCGCAAGCAACTCGGGCTAACACAGCCCCAGTTGGCTCTCTCGGCCGGGGTGGGCGTGCGCTTCATTGTCGACCTTGAGGCAGGCAAACCTACCTTGCGACTGGAAAACGTGCTGCGGGTCATTGATGCCCTAGGTGGCGAGATCCAGTTATTCGGATTGCCATCTGTCGTG
>RFQK01000445.1 GCA_009925045.1 Methylococcaceae bacterium | reverse complement strand
CAGTTCTTCAGACTCAAAACTAATGGTTGCGGGTTGTTTCTTACCCGTTTCCCATGCCGTCAGAAATCGCTCATTAATGCTGTTCCTATTGCTAACACCCAGAGTTACTTCATGCATGATGCTGCCTCCAATCATCTATAGCCTGCCAAAAATCAGCCAACAATTGAGCGGGTGTCGTAAACAGGTAGTCGGTTTCGACAAGGCCAATATGTTTATGATCGCCTTTACCGGATTCATTGTCATAACGTAAAACACATTGTCCATCCACTACATAAGCAAGCCTGTATTTGAATGGATGCCTGCTACCTTCCACTATTACGGGAACTCGCCACAATACCAGTTCAGCAAAACTGTTTTCGGTCTGAACAACGCGCTCTTTAAATAATAATTCCGCCTTCATGTTGGACAAAATAACAACATAGATAAGTGATGTCAATAAATCCAACACAATACCACCTTGAAATCAATCAGAACGCACTTCCCTGTGCCAATCTGTGACTCGCGAGATGGCCCCATGACCACCGTATGCCCTGCCTGAAAATGCACCGCAGAGATTGGCAGACGCCCATTCTTGAGGCCATTTTTGCTACTTGCCACCCCAGAGAGCGGCCGGACGCCTCGCTATGGGACAACCCGACGACACCTGACGCCAATTGATCTGGCTGCAGACCATGAGCCGCATGACCGGCGTCGGGTGCGTCGAGTGCGTCGGGTGAAAACCAATTTTTATTTTGATACTCTCAGAAGATTCAAGACCGGGCTCCATGGCCTAAATTTAAAATGAATCGACGAACCCGACGACTTGTCGCCTTTCCATACCCGACATGGACTCTCGGGCGACGGGTACGCGACGGGTGCGTCGGGTGTAAAATAAGCCATCACTCACCCTCAGTACCTTCGCATCATGTTTGGCAGCTAGGTCTAAGAACAACACACATGGAAAAATCGATCACACTCAATGAAGCCGTCGCAAGACTCATGAACATCAACTTCATCGCACACGATACCGATTTATTTGAGTATCTTGAGAACCTTGTAGTCGAAGCAGAAAATAATCTGGCGGACGCCATCGATAATCATGAACCGATTGAGGATTATGAATTAATCAT
>RFQK01000444.1 GCA_009925045.1 Methylococcaceae bacterium | reverse complement strand
TTGCTGCCTGAAGATCATGTTTTCCATCATCTTATTTGCCAGCGCTTCTGCCTCTACCGTTGAGTAACCTTTGGAGAGGAAGGTTTGAGTGAGTCCTGCTAATCGCTCTTTGGTGGCATCGGAGTATTGGTTGATGTAGCCCAACAAGCTACCGCGCACCTCGGCATTTTTATGAATTAAGAATACATTGATCACAGCGATCCCGATTGAACCGCCCAGCTGTCGGATCATGTTCGACAAACCGATTGCCTGTGCCATGTCTTTTCCTTGTAACCCAATGACAGACATGGGCAACGGAATGTGGGAAACAACCCTTCCACTTGCGCCAGGTGCAATTGAATACAAATTCACTATCGATGGCTGGAATGCACAAGAAGAATTCACAGGCTCTGAGCCTTGTATCGACCCAATCAACGATGGCTTCAATAACCGTTACCACGTTGTTGCAGGAGACGTAACATTGCCAAACGTTTGCTTTGCAAGCTGTAACGTTTGTACCAACGATGTAACGTTCGCTGTTGACATGAACGATTACATCGCTGCAGGTGGCTCAACTACACCGGGCGTTTTCCTTAATGGTAACTTCAACGGATGGTGTGGTTCATGTACACCAATGACTGATGCTAATGGCGACAACGTTTGGGACATCACTGTTCCAATTGCTGCTGGCAACATTGAGTACAAATTCACAGTAGATGGCTGGAACGACTCCGAACAATTTGACGCTACAGCAACCTGTATTGACCCAGTTAACGACGGTTTCAACAACCGCTACTATGTTGTTGCTGGCGCGGCTACACTCCCTGAAGTATGTTGGGAAAGCTGTACAGACTGTGTGGCTGGAATTGAAGAGCTCAACAACACTGTTACGCTTTATCCAAACCCAGTAAACACAATTATGACTGTTAAAGCATCTGAAGCAATGCAACAAATCAGCATCCTTGACCTCAGCGGTAAAGTAGTTGCTCAGTTTGTAGGCAATGGCTTCACACAAGAAATCAATGTTGAGAACCTCAAAGCAGGTATCTACACTATCCAAATCGCAACAGCGGCTGGTAACAGCAGCAAGCAATTTGTGAAGAAATAAGAAGTTGATTGATGAAAAGGAG
>RFQK01000443.1 GCA_009925045.1 Methylococcaceae bacterium | reverse complement strand
ATCACGAGTGCTTCAAAAACTATTCTCGCTCAACGAGAATGTAAATCACTCCATGAAGCTCGCAAGAGTTATCGTCATCATCGCAGGTTTGACAGTGTTTCATGTGCTGGACACAAATGCTCAGAGTATTGATTGGGTCCTTCACATAGGCGGCCCAAATGATGAGCTATCCTCCCAGCGGATTACGGTTGATGACGATGGAAATGCTATTATCAGTGGGGCTTTCAAGGGTACGATTCAGATCGGAACGAGATCATTGACATCTGTCACCCCTGACTTCACAGATGTATTTGTTGCAAAAGTCTCGCCAAGTGGACAGGTGCTTTGGGTCACCCCGATCAGTGGAACAGCGGATGAGCGTACGTATAGAACACGTGTAGCGGTTGATCGATGGGGTAACATCTTCTTGCCGTTCTATTCGTCGTCGAGCGAAGTCAACATCGGATCGCGAAATCTGCGCCTTGAGAGCCCAACAATGGGTCGAGCTCGGCTTGTGAAATTGAATCCACAGGGTGAGTATCAGTGGTCTATCGTGGACGCTGGAATACTCGATTTCAGTCAGGGTAATGATGGATGGGTACAGGTAAACGTCGATAATGGTGGCAACGCCACATTCTCGGTAACAGGTTGGTGCAATGGAAGTGAAGTTCGTAGATATTCGAGCGATGGCAAGCAGCAGTTTCGGTCGCGCTATCAGTTTGGAAAATCAGACAATTGCGGCACCCCTCGTGTCTGGTCATTGGCCTCTGATACCAATGGAAACATATACACAGCTCTCGGTTTCAATGTTGAAACGGACGTTGCCGATACGACACACCGCGGCGTTTTTGACGTTCTTCTGGTAAAGCAGAACGCCAACGGAAAGGTAATCTGGGTGAGGGTGATTTCAGGTCCCAGCACTGAGCGTGTTAGCAAAATGCTAGTGCGCGACAATCGCCTGATCGTTTACGGATCATACGGAGCGAATACCAATAATTCCAATTTATGGATTACAGATCCGGTTGATTTTGGAGGCAAGACTCTTCAGCGTAAGGACGCAACAAGTGGTTTTGCAGCAGAATACAATCTCGACGGACAGTTGCTAGGTGTTCATCATATTCCTACAACACC
>RFQK01000442.1 GCA_009925045.1 Methylococcaceae bacterium | reverse complement strand
CGGTGTCGTCTGAACCGATACCACCCGGTAAGTGACATTCCCTGCAACGGGTTTCTGAAGCAGCCGTAAGTACCCCATCGGTTTTGGCCACCGTCTGACCGTTAACTTTAGCCTCCACCCGCATTAAAGGATAAGGGTTAGTCTGGCCTTTGTCATCGGTACTGGAAACCGGAATAAACTGAGCAATAAACGAGCTTTGTCCGGCTGAATAACCCAATTTTTGCGGATCATTGGCTTTATAAGGATCGGCAATACCTGGCATGGAGAAATAATCGCCATTATTCAAATAACCGCGTATCCCTTCGTCTGGATTTTGAATGCGTCTGACCGGCACAAAACTGTTTTGTTTCCAGCCAAAATCATAGGAAGTTTGACCTTGATTTCTTTTTGAAGCATTTTTTTGGTACATCCTGTCCCATTGCTCACTCTTACGTATCAGACCGTCCAGATAACCGTGTTTGTCAGGAAAGATATTATTGATAGGTAGCAAGGTCGTGGGATTTACCGTGGTTTTGGCTAAATCAACATTGGCGCCATTAGAATTATCCAAAAACAAATTGCTACTGGTTGAGTTAATTGAGCCTGGCCCCAAGGGATCATTTGGATTAGATGCCGCCGAGTAATAAACACTGACATCACTTGAACTGATCAAAGGTGGTTTGTGCTCTTTCTTTTGCACAACCTGAGCATTGAATTGGTTGTAAGAAAGCATAGGATTGTAAGGCAGAAAGTTTTTACTGCCACCTTGCATACCGGTATCTTCAAACGGTAATACAACGTATGCACCTTTTTCTACATTAAGCGCTTCCGCTAATGACGGTTTCGGTGCTTCCTTGACCGATGAAGTATTAGAAACTAATGGCGCCACCGAAACCAAGACATCATCGCTACAACTACCACTAGCATTGCTAGCAACAACTTGTACTTGGTACAGACCCGCATGCGCAAAAGCATGATTCAAGGTACTGCCTGTTCCAGAGTCTGCCAGGCTACCGGAATTTTTAACCAGCGTGCCCGCATCATTGATAAACCATTTATAGCTCGTTGGTACGGCTTTGTTAGCCAACACTTTAAAACTAGCGGTGCCGCCTTCTTTAATAAATTGATTAT
>RFQK01000441.1 GCA_009925045.1 Methylococcaceae bacterium | reverse complement strand
GCGCAGCAGCGGAACGTTGAAGTTAAGCAGCAGCCCGCGCGCGAAGTGCCCGAGCCTCAGATACGTAAGAACCTGTGCCTGGTGGATCGGCAAAAGCTTCTCCACCGACTTGATCTCCACCACCAGCCGCTCACCGACAAGAAGATCAAGGCGAAAGCCGCCATCGATCTTCTCCGACTTGTAGGTCACGGGCATTGCAACCTGGCGCCGGAAGGGAATTGAGTGGCTCGCAAGCTCGACACAAAGGCACTGTTCGTAAACCGATTCCAGAAGTCCGGGACCCAGTGCCTTGTGCACTTCAATGGCGCAGCCAATCAGGGCTTCGCTCAGGGTATCCCGTTCGTTGTTCATCGGCTCAATCTCTGTGTCCTCTGTGTTCTCTGTGGCTAAATAATTTCCCACTATAATGACAGCAAAAAGATTTTATGATTGGCAAACAGCTGGTGGCGTTGATGATGTCATGAGGTTTGTCAATTGTTTGGAAAAAGCTGACTTGGAGTGGTGCGTTATTGGTGGAGTGGCAGTGAATCATTGGGCTGAAGAACCGATGGTGACCCAAGATGTCGATTTTGTTGTTGCTGCCAATTCAATAGATAAAACTGTAGATATTCTTCTGCAGGAAGGATTCCTATCAGAAAAATTTGATTGGTCCATAAACTTTAAAGGCACTTCAAAAGTTAGTTTGCAGTTGAGCACAGAGGAATTTTATCAAGAATTTCCAACTCGATCAGTTCCTGCAGATGTGCATGGCATTCTGCTACGTGTGGCATCATTAGAAGACACCCTTGCTGGCAAAATCGCGGCATGGCGTGATAATCGCCGACGTCAAAGCAAAAGGCTAAAAGATTTAGGCGACATCGTCCGTTTATTTGAAGCACATCCCCATATTTTTGATTCACTTCCTCAAGATATCCAGTTGCAAATTCAAAAACCATTTTGAATCCGATTGGCACTTAAACCATTATTTTCTCATTTGCCTCGTATCCTTATCTGTGATCTCTGACTTGCTCGCTACCGCTCATCTCGCCCTTCTGGCCAACCTTTGGTTGCTCTTCATCAAAGGATCCTCAACCTTTTCGGTTTTATCCTCGGTGGTCAAATAATTTCCTA
>RFQK01000045.1 GCA_009925045.1 Methylococcaceae bacterium | reverse complement strand
GGCGCGTTTGCATATTTTGGAAGGTTTGCTGATTGCTTATCTCAATATTGATGAAGTCATCGCTATCATTCGCTATGAAGATCATCCTAAGTCGGTTTTGATGGAGCGATTTGCGCTTAGCGATATTCAGGCTGAGGCAATTTTAGAATTGAAATTGCGTCACCTGGCTAAGCTGGAAGAAATGAAAATTCGTGGTGAACAGGATGAACTGGAGCAAGAACGTCAGGCTCTGGAAAAAACCCTGGGCTCTGAGCATTTACTGAATCGTTTAATTCGTAAAGAAATAGAGCGCGATGCGGAAAAATACGGAGACGCGCGGCGTTCACCGATTGTTGAGCGGGGTGCTGCTCAGGCAATGGATGCCAGCGAATTAATTGCCAATGAGCCTGTAACCATCATTTTGTCCGAAAAAGGCTGGATTCGTGCAGCTAAGGGTTATGACATAGAAGTCGAAAGTCTGAGCTATCGTGCTGGTGATAGCTATTTGGCTTCGGCACGAGGACGCACGACCCAACCTGCGTATATTCTGGATTCCACCGGTCGGGTTTATAGTATTACCACCCACGATTTGCCTTCAGCGCGAAGTCAGGGTGAGCCTTTAACCGGTCGCTTGAATCCGCCGGCTGGCAGTGTGTTTAGCTCTGTGTTTACCGGTCAGCCGCAGGCTATGTGTTTGATGTATAGCACAGCGGGTTATGGCTTTAGAGTTAAATTTGACGAGTTAGCAAGCAAAAATAAAGCCGGTAAGGCGGTGTTATCCCTACCAGATAAAGGCCGCGTCCTTCCTCCCGAAACTATCCATGATCCATCCGATAGATTGGCGGTAGTGACCTTACAGGGCAGGCTATTAGTGTTTCCTGCTGCCGATTTGCCGGAATTGGCCAAAGGCAAGGGTAATAAACTGATCCAGATCCCGGCTGCTGAGTTAAGCAGTGGACGTGACGCGGTATCGGCGGTAGTTGCTTTAGGCGCAGGCGATGAACTTAAAGTCTTATCGGGTAAACGTCATCTGACGCTAAAAGCCTCTGATTTAGAGCAGTACAGTGGTCAACGCGCGCAACGGGGCGCTTTATTACCGAGAGGCTTTCAAAAAATTGATGGTTTGGAAGTCATCAAGTCATAGAGCAGCTGAGGGGTGCATGGGAATAATGCTATGAATACACATTTAGAATTAGTTCGGGAATTTCATCGCCAGTTGGGTATCCCACAACCTGAATATCCAGAAACAGCCCACCTAAGCGACATGGATATTGTGATGCGTCAAACCTTGCTTATGCAAGCTGGTCAGGATAGCCTGCATGCGATAGTCGTGAGTGATATGGCTAAGTTACTGGCGGGATTAGTCGATCTGGCCTATAACGCGTTGGCGGCAATTGCCTGTCGTGGCGATGATTTGCTCAAAGTCTCTGTGACATGGCGTCAGGACGGTTCGGTTTTGTCGGTGGCCAAAGCCTTGTCTGAACGGATTCAGCAATGTTGTTCTGGTGAAACGCGCGACTATGCGGCGCTGTATTATCTGTGTCAGCAATTGGCAATGAGTTTTGTGAACGCCGATTTCGATGGGGCTTTTCGGGCTGTGCATGCGGACATCATGCAATCCACTCCATCTGCGTCGGGTAATGATTATGCCCATAGGCTGGCGCGTGAAACACTGCCTGCGGCACCGGATCTGACTGACAATCTCTACGAATAATGCATAAGCAAAATTTAGGTTTTATTGGCATAGGTCTGATGGGGCAACCTATGACCCTGCGTTTGCTGCAAGCCGGCTATACGGTTAGGGTCTGGAATCGCAGTCCGGAAAAACTCAGGCTGG
Source organism: Methylococcaceae bacterium (assembly GCA_009925045.1). Taxonomy (GTDB): domain Bacteria; phylum Pseudomonadota; class Gammaproteobacteria; order Methylococcales; family Methylomonadaceae; genus Methylomonas. Next base: position 7,213 of record RFQK01000045.1, on the reverse strand, counting down.
TTCAAGCGGCGGGTGCCGAAGTCGCAGACAATATTCAGACTCTGGTGCAACAGTCTGATGTGATTCTTTTATGTTTGTCCGATACTGCGGCCGTTGAACAAATCGTGCATCAAGAAATAGCGCCTGCTGCCAGTGCTGGCAAGCTGATCATCGATTTATCCAGTATCGATCCTGATGTGACCCGCCAATTAGGCGAGGAACTCGGGCAACACGGTATGTCTTGGGTCGATGCGCCGGTATCGGGTGGCACAGCCGGTGCTGAACAGGGAACTTTGGCCATCATGGCTGGCGGTGATCACGAAGCGATTGCCTTGGCTGAACAAGTCTTAAAACCCTTGTATGGCCGTTTTACCCACATGGGGCCTTTAGGTAGCGGTCAGATGACTAAGATTTGTAATCAAATGATTGTCGGATGCAATCTGCTGGTGCTGGCTGAAATGATGGCGCTGGCCAAAGCCGCAGGGGTTGATGCCGAGAAAATTCCTCAAGCCTTAAGCGGTGGTTTTGCAGATTCTAAACCTTTACAAATTACCGGTGCGGAAATGGCTGCAGAACGCTATGAGCCGGTGAAGTGGAAAGTTAAAACCCTGCTAAAAGATCTGAATATGGCCAAAACTCAGGCTGCAGCCAAGGCTCAGGCTGTGCCCATGTCAGCCTTGGCTGCCCAGCTGATGGAGACGCATGGTGCACAAGGTTATTTAGATCAGGATCCGGCGACACTGATTAAACTCTATACCCAGCCCTAAGCTATGCGGTTTTCGGCCAATTTAAGCATGCTATTCACCGAAGTGCCAATGCCAGAACGCTTTGCTCTGGCACGCGAGCAGGGGTTTAGTGCCGTTGAAATACAATTTCCTTATCAATGGCCCGCAACAGCGATCAAGCAATGGCTGGATGAAAATGCTCTGACTCTGGTTTTGTTCAATGTCGATGCGGATAGTTTATTGCAAGGTGGCGAAGGCTTAGCGGCTGTGCCGGCTAAACGCCAAGAGTTCCGGGCTGCATTGCAGCTGGCGGCCGAGTATGCGACTGTTTTGCAGCCCTCATGTATCAATGTCTTACCGGGCCGGTGTTTGCAAGCGCATCTTAAAGCCGACTACTGGCATTGTCTGATCGATAATTTGCGTCTCGCTTGTGAAGTTTTTGAAGAAATTCAAGTCACGACGGTAGTTGAGGCAATCAACAGTCTGGATATGCCGGGCTTTATGATTGATGATCATGCCGGGATGTTGCAAGTCCTGCAAGCCGTCAATCATCCCCAGTTAAAGCTGCAATATGATGTTTATCACATGGCTAAAATGCAGCAAGATATAGCGGGTTTTTGGCGCGAGCATCTACAGAAAATTGCCCATATTCAGTTTGCGGATTGCCCAGGACGCCATGAGCCTGGCACCGGGCAACTGGATTTTTCATGCTTGTTTGCCGATCTCGACAGGCTGGGCTATCAGGGCTTTCTAGGGGCCGAATACAAGCCCCAAGTCAGCAGCGTTGCCAGTCTAAGTTGGTTTAAAGCCATTTAAGCGGGAAAAAAACGTTTTAAGTAAAAGCCCGTGTGTGAATCGGGATGATGGGCCACTGCACTGGGAGTACCTTCGGCGACGACGGTACCGCCACCACTGCCACCTTCTGGTCCCATATCTACAATCCAGTCTGCGGTTTTAATCACATCCAGATTATGTTCGATAATAATCACCGTATTACCATGATCACGCAGCGTATGTAAAACTCCAAGTAATTGTTTGATATCGTGAAAATGCAAGCCTGTGGTGGGTTCGTCCAGAATATACAGGGTTGAGCCGGTATCGCGCTTGGATAATTCTTTGGCGAGTTTGACACGTTGAGCTTCACCGCCGGACAGGGTGACGGCGTTCTGCCCGAGGGTGATATAACTAAGGCCAACATCCATCAAAGTGTGGAGTTTACGTGCCAGCATAGGCACTGCGGCAAAAAACTGAGTGGCGTCTTCCACTGTCATGCTGAGGACTTCGTCTATGCTCTTGCCTTTATAACGAATTTCCAGGGTTTCCCGGTTATAGCGTTTGCCGTGGCAGATATCACAGGGTACGAAAATATCGGCCAGAAAATGCATTTCGACTTTGATGACACCGTCACCTGAACAGGCCTCGCAACGTCCACCTTTAACATTAAAACTAAAACGACCCGGCGTATAACCACGCGAGCGCGCTTCTGGTGTGGCGGCAAACAGTTCCCGTATCGGGGTGAAAATGCCGGTATAAGTGGCTGGATTAGAACGTGGGGTGCGGCCTATCGGGCTTTGATCAATATCCACGACTTTGTCGAAATGCTCCAGTCCTTCGATGCCGTCACAAGGTGCCGGCACACAACTGGCACCGTTAATCTGCCGTGCAGCATGATTGTGTAAAGTGTCGTTGATCAGTGTCGATTTCCCTGAGCCGGATACACCGGTGACGCAGCTTAATAAGCCGACAGGAAAGCTGACATCGACATTTTTCAGGTTATTGCCATGCGCATTTCGAATTTTCAGCTGCCGCTGAGGGTCGGCAGGGGTGATCTTGGCGGGTACATCAATCCGTAAGACTTCGGATAAGTACTGTCCGGTCAGTGAATCGGCTTGCTGCTGAACTTCCGCAGGTGTCCCTTGTGCGACTATCTGGCCACCGTGGACACCGGCGCCAGGGCCTATATCGACAACATAATCAGCGGCTCGAATGGCATCTTCATCATGTTCAACCACAATCACGGTATTACCCAGGTCACGCAGTCGAAACAAGGTATTCAGCAAGCGCTGATTATCACGTTGATGCAAGCCAATTGAGGGTTCATCCAACACATACATAACCCCCACTAAACCGGCACCGATCTGGCTGGCGAGTCGGATACGTTGCGCCTCACCCCCGGATAAAGTATCGGCACTGCGATCCAGGGTCAGATAATCCAGACCCACATTGACCAGAAATTCCAGCCGTTCCTGAATTTCCTTGTTGATCTTGGCGGCAATCTCACCTTTATGGCCGGGGATGTCTAGTTCGCTAAAAAATTTTAAGGATTGTCGAATCGGTAAACGGGTTAGCTGGTGTAAAGCCTGTTCAGCAACAAATACATGGCGTGCCGAAAGGTTGAGACGGGCACCCTCACAGCTTGAACAGGCTTGTTGAGTCAGGTATTTGGCCAGTTCATCGCGAACGACTTGTGAATCGCTTTCGTGATAACGGCGTTCCATATTAGGAATGATGCCTTCAAAACTATGTCGGGTAATTTTGGGTTTACCATGTCCCATCTGGAATTGGAACTCAATGATTTCCTCGCCACTGCCATACAAAATTGCGGCCTGAACCGCCTTCGGTATTTCGGAAAAAGCTTGTTCAGGATCAAAGCCATAATGACGTCCTAGCGCGCAAATCATCTGATAATAGTAAGCATTACGGCGGTCCCAGCCGCGCACCGCACCCCCTGCTAAACTGATTTCAGGATTGTGGACAACGAGTTGCGGGTCAAAATGCTGTCTAACGCCCAAACCGTCACAACTGGGGCAGGCGCCTTTGGGATTATTAAACGAGAAAATCCGTGGTTCCAGTTCGCTGAGACTATAGCCACAATGGGCGCAGGCATAGCGTTCAGAAAACAGCAGTTCTTGAGCGTTTTCCATGGAAACCGCAATCGCCAGACCTTGAGAGAGTTTCAGAGCCGTTTCAAACGATTCCGCCAGACGCAACGCTAAATCATCCCGAATTTTGAAGCGATCAACGATGACTTCAATCGTATGTTTTTTCTTTAGATCCAGCGTGGGTGGATCATCCAGTTCGTAAATTTCACCATCGATTCGGGCACGTAAGAAACCTTGTGCCTTTAAATCTTCTAGTAACAGAACGTGTTCGCCTTTTCGGTCGTTGATCACCGGTGCCAGAAGCATCCAGCGTTCGCCTTCAGGATGCGCCAACACCAGATCAACCATCTGACTGACCGTTTGCGCTTCAAGTGAGGTGCCGTGTTCAGGACAACGTGGCGTGCCGACCCGGGCATACAGCAGACGCAAATAATCGTAAATTTCGGTGATGGTGCCAACCGTTGAGCGCGGGTTATGGGATGTGGATTTTTGCTCTATGGAAATTGCGGGTGATAAACCCTCGATATGATCGACATCGGGTTTTTCCATCATCGATAAGAACTGCCGGGCGTAAGCAGACAATGATTCCACATAACGACGCTGACCTTCTGCGTAGATGGTATCAAATGCCAGCGAGGATTTGCCTGAACCGGATAATCCGGTGATGACAATTAAACTATCGCGGGGTAGGTCAAGATCAATGTTTTTCAGATTGTGAGTACGCGCCCCACGGATGCTGATGGTGTCCAATGCTAACAATTCCTTCATGCTAAACCAGCCGGATACTGTACTAGTCCTTTAGGCTAGTATGCAAACCACAGCTTAATTTTTTTATAAAATGGCCCGAAACAGTCAATCAGGCTGATTTCAAGCCATACCTGAGACCTCAATAACCTGATACCATAGAGAGGATAGATCTGCTAAAAGATAGAGGAGTTTGGGTTTGACACAGGTTCAGGATATTACCAGTCCAATGTCGGCAATGGAAAAGCGTGCGACAGTCTCACTTGCCAGTATTTATGCGCTGCGTATGCTGGGTTTATTCATGTTGTTACCCGTAATGTCTTTGTTCACAGAACAAATGCCAGGATCCACACCTACTTTGGTGGGGCTTACCATGGGTATTTATGGGCTTACTCAAGCTGTGCTGCAAATTCCGTTTGGTTTATTGTCAGACAAATTCAAACGCAAAACCGTCATCATCGTGGGTTTGGTTTTGTTCGTCATAGGAAGTGTCGTTGCGGCCCTGGCTCAAGATATTTATGAAGTTTTATTAGGTCGCGCTTTGCAGGGATGTGGTGCTATTTCTGCAGCGGTAATGGCCTTATTAGCTGATTTGACTCAAGAAGTGCATCGTACAAAGGCCATGGCGACTATTGGTGCCAGTATCGCAGTCTCGTTTGGGGTGGCTATCACTTTGGGGCCCATTATTGCTGAGTACTTCGGGATTAGTGGGATTTTCTGGATGATCGCCTTTTTGGCGGCGATGGCCATTCTCGTGATGCAGTTTATTGTGCCTAATCCTGAAAAAATATCGGTGCATCGTGAAGCCGAATATATTCCATCGCAATTTTCGTCAGTGATTACCAATCCCGAGTTATTACGTCTCAATTACGGCATTTTTGCATTACATTTAATTTTAATGGCCAGTTTTGTCGTAGTTCCCTTGCAATTACGCGATGCTGGACTATCTTCTGGTCATCACTGGTGGGTTTATTTGCCGGTGTTAGTGACTTCAATGGCCATGATTATTCCATTCGTGATCATTGCGGAGAAAAAGCGTCGTATGAAACCCGTTTTTCTGGGAGCCATATTGTTGATCCTGGTCGCTAATCTTGGATTAGGTTTTTTTCATGGGCAATTAACGGGTTTGATTGTCTGTTTGTGGGTGTTTTTCTGTGGCTTTAATTTGTTGGAAGCCACTTTGCCCTCTTTAATCTCCAAAACAGCACCAGGGGATTTGAAGGGAACAGCAATGGGTATTTATTCCAGTGCTCAATTTATTGGCGCATTTTTAGGTGGGGCCGCAGGTGGTTGGCTTTATGGTCATTACGGTGTCGTGAGTGTATTCTGGTTTTCTGTTGTTATTGCCGTAAGTTGGTTACTGATTGCTGTATTTATGTCCCCACCTCGCTATGTCGCGAATTTATTGTTGTCTTTACGAGGGATAGATCCTGCAAATAGCCAAAGTTTTTATGAAGAATTATTGGCTATAGCGGGTGTCGAAGAGGTGAGTCTCTATTTTGAAGAGCAATCAGCTTATTTAAAAGTGGATAACCAGATTCTGGATAAACAAGAATTGTCGCGATTTTTATCCAAATGGTAGCGCCTGAACCCTGCTTTACAGTTATGCATTAGGATTTAAGCTTATTTAAGGAGATCACATGTTAAACAAAGTCATTTTGATAGGTCGTCTGGGTGCCGATCCAGAAGTACGTTATTTACCCAGCGGAGATGCTATTACCTCTGTGCGTCTGGCGACGAGTCGCCGTTGGCGCGATCGCAATACCGGTGAGCGTAAGGAAGAAACTGAATGGCACCGTGTTGTGTTTTTTGGCGGCTTGGCCAAAATTGCCGGCGAATATCTTAAAAAAGGTAGTCAGGCATATGTTGAAGGGCGTATTCGTACCCAAAAATGGCAGGGTCAAGACGGTCAGGATCGTTACACCACGGAAATCGTTGCGGATGAAATGCATATGTTAGACAGTCGTAGCGGTGGTACGGCTAATTATAGTGATTCGGGTTCAGCACCTGCACCCAGTTATGATAGTCGTCCTGCACCCACTGCCAGCGCGCCAAGTGCTCCGGCATCATTTGATGATTTTGATGACGATATTCCGTTCTAAGCGATTGTTACGGCAGAATGTTAAAAACCCAATACGCGAAGGTGTATTGGGTTTTTTTATGAGTTGGTTGCGGGTGACAGCAATAATGAGTTCAGATCATTTAAGCTGAGAAAAGGGATGATTTGGTAGGCGGGTTGTTCATAGGGGTGCGACTCAATTAAAGCCTGAGTGACTGCGATGATATTTTCTGCGGAACAAACCAACTCAACCTTGTATTCATCCACAGTGTGTCGTTGCCCCATTTCGCCTAAGAAGGGATTACTTCCGCTTAGAGGACGAAATTGACCTTGACCGGCGACTTGCCAACAGCATTGATCATAACCCTGATATAAACCGCCCCCGACCGCAAATATCGCCTCTTTAACAGACTCTAAATGCGTTTCGGGAACGTAAAAGACTAATTGATACATGCGACCTCAATTTAAGGTAGCCAAGAAAAACATACCCCATAATACGGCTACCATGGTGAGTTCCTCTGCCAGATTTATGGCTGCCTGACGGCTAAGTTTGACTGACATTGCTATTTGATTAGCTTTTTGGTCCCGCATATGTACGTTTTGACGAATCATGAGTATTCTCCTGAGATTAATGATGGGTGTAGCTACGCATTTGTCCCACCAAGACACCTTGAATCTGCACCTGATGCGGTAAGTAGCGCATCGTTTGCATACTGGAGTTGGCAGGGATTAATAAAATTTCATTAGGTTTTTGCTGGATAAATTTCAAAGTGGCTTCTGAGTTTTCAACCAAGGCAACGACAATTTCGCCGTTTCGCGCGTGG
>RFQK01000440.1 GCA_009925045.1 Methylococcaceae bacterium | reverse complement strand
GCATCCACAACGGCAAGGATTGCGTTGTTTGAATCAAACCCGGCAAGAGCGCCCAACACTCCTTTTACGGCGATCTCTTCATCTTCTGAGCGAGGATAAAGGCTGTAGGTCCCAGGGAGATCTATGAGTTCTATGCTCTGTTTGTTTGGTAGCTCGAGGTGTCCATGTTTTACTTCAACCGTAAAGCCAGGATAATTGCCCACTTTTGCAGCAAGACCTGTGAGTTGATTGAATAAAAGGGTTTTGCCAGCGTTAGGGTTGCCTATGAGAAATACTTGTTTAATGGGTAGTTTTTCCAAGCAAAACAGACCTATTCAAAAGGTTTCACGTGAAACAAAGAGGCATCAATATTTCTTAAACATAATTCTGTCTCGCAAACAGCAATTTCTATAGGACAACCCATTGGTGCTCGACGTAATAAAGTGACTTCAGAGCCGGGAACCATGCCCATTTCAAGCAGGCGTATAATATCAGTGGTTTCTGAATCAACTGATAATAAAATAGCCTTCTGTCCTTGCTTGAGTTCGCTTAAACGCATGAAACTCCTCTTTGAGAACTGTTCTCAAAATCGAGGTTCTTGTCAATCGGGTTAATTGCCACTAAGCATACGATGAATATGTGGCGTATTTCTCTTTTTATCGTCGTAATTAGCGTGGTATTGGCTTGCCAGCGCCAGGCAACCTCTGTCCCACCACCTCCTCCAATGGGCTCTGAGACGACGTCGGCAGATTTTGACAGAAAGCTAAAAGCATTTAAGGGGAGCGAGTTTGAACGTGCAGAATTATATTTTAATGAGCGCCGTTTTATCGAGGCTGCTCATTTATTTTCAAAAATCTTAGACCGAGATCCAAAATATCCACAGGCGCGCAACTTACTGGCGCGATGTTTTTATTTTTTGGGCAACCCCGACAGGAGCTTGGCAGAATTAGATTTAATTTTGTCGAAACCAGGCGGTCAAATGGAAGACTGGCTTGATGCGTTATTTTTGACGGGTGCGGTGGTTTTAGAGTCTCACTCTTCGCCCAAGCTGCTGAAAAAAGGAATTTCGGCCTGGGAAAATTATTTGAAAATTACGCCGAGAAGTGAGCTCGCTCCGCAGGTGAAAGAGGG
>RFQK01000439.1 GCA_009925045.1 Methylococcaceae bacterium | reverse complement strand
GTCAGTAAAACAAATTACATTATCTAGATCGAAGCATAAAATTTTTTTTTTCATACCACTGAGGTTTAAAATTATTACACTTAATTTTTTTAATTCGTACCTTTAGTTCATTACATCATAATAATCACCAACTTGAAATTTAATTTTTTGTGTGGTTGTTGATCTTTCAAATCTTTTATTCGTGGCATAAAGTAATAACCAAGTAGATAACACAGTGCAAAAATGATTTCGGTATAACCGTGAGTGTCTGTAGTATGCTCGCGGATTTTCAGGATCGTGTTATTTTCCAGAATCCCGTCAAGTACATATAAGGCTTCTCTTGGATTACAGGAGATCGCTTTGGTGCTGTACACTGAATATTGATCTGATACGTGCGTATATATCCCGATCGCCTTTTCGTAATAACCATAATAGCGGGGATAATAGGCTGCAAGGAGGCTGTCTGCCCTGATTCTGAAACGCTGCGCATCAGAAGACGACAATTGCCCCGAACCGTGTACCTGACTGAAAGGAAGCTGATGATGCTGATTTACAATTTCCGCACTGGCGGCTTTAATCGTGTCTTCCCGGACGTAAAACTGCAATATATGCCGCAGCATGTCGACGCTGATGTCGTTAACGCTGGTACTCATAGCAACCACGCCAAGATTGGTTGCCTGTGATATCAGTGCGGAGATAAGAGTCTTATAAAAATGTTTTGGTCTGCTGTTATGCTGCTGATCGGGAATGAAATGCCTGCTGAAGTGAGTTTGCTGATCAACTTCCATGAGTAATTGCTCTATGCGAATAGAGGGCATGCTGGCATCTATGACCTTTTGCAGTCGGGTGACTGACTCAGGAATTTCGGCTTTATCGTCCCGTTGAAGCCGCAGGTTTCCCCCTTTGATTTCGGCAAAAGAGTCAAGTTCGAACCGTTTTTCAGCCTCACCAACTATCTGATGGAATTCAAGTATCAGTGCTGTCTTAACATTTTCCTGAGTTGGCTGTTGCAGCTCTGTATAAGCCGCTTCCCGGGTTGCCTGCCAGTGATGTTGATCCAGCATCAGATCCCAGAACGAGACATGTTGTTTGCTCTGAGGGACAAAGAGATCGCCAGAACGAAGCGCATCT
>RFQK01000438.1 GCA_009925045.1 Methylococcaceae bacterium | reverse complement strand
CTAATGCCACTTGTTCCCGTTCCATAGCTGATTGTTCGCGCTTCTCCGCTTCCAACTTAGCCTGACGTTCTTCATCCAGCTCATGTTGAATGGTGAGTTGTTCACGCAGGAAGTTCTGCCGAGCTTGATAGGCATCATAATCACGTTCTTTATCCGAAAACTGGCGGAGTGTACTCATCGCTTGCCTCATTTCTTCAGTCGTCATCCAATCGGGTAATCCCGCTTCGTCATTTAAGCGCTCACCCTCTTTAAAAAATTGTAACCAACGCTGCTGTTCAGTTTCGATATGCGGGGTATTAAACTTATCCAGTTCCAGCAACCAAATGCCGCAATGGTTGTTTAGTATCCGACCTTTATTATCCCTGATTTTATAAACATGCACATAATCCGTGTCATCCGCAATCAGATTATCCGCCAATAACCAAATCGCATAGGCAGGACGCAACACACGAAAATGGTCCCCGCTCTGCAGTTGTTGGCTATAAATATCTGCCCAGTTGTATAAAATCCGCTCGGGTAAATTCGCATAACTGACAAGCTGAATTTCAATCTGGTAAATGGCTCCTTGTGCATCGCGTGCCTTCACATCGACAATGCTGAGTTTATCTTCCAGAAACTCTTTTTCATTGTAAGGATTGAGAATCTCAACGGCATCAATCGGCGCCGACAAATCAGAACCAATCATGGCATTGATAAAATGCACCAACAGGTTACGATTATTCTCAGCACCCAGCAACGCTTTAAAGACGCAATCAATTTTTGGGTCGATTTGATGTTTCATAATTTTATTGTATCAATTGTCTGTTAAACAGCGTGGGTGATTTAAATAACTGAGAGGTTTGCCAGAATTTCAGTGGTTAAAGCCAATGTAAAAAGCAAAAAGGGGCCAGGCTCACTTGGATAAAGTTCAAGAGCCAGCCCCGTTTTTGTTGAAACGAGCCTGGCCCCCTTATTTAGATTCGTTGTTTCATCACCAGCATTCGATAGTGTTCACCTAGATTTGTTAACTTGCAATCGCTTGACTCTATTGCGGCGCTCATCAGGCAGGGGCTGGTGATGGGTGTGACCAGATTCAGTTGGTAGTATTTCAGTAAAATCCGGTAGATGGCG
>RFQK01000437.1 GCA_009925045.1 Methylococcaceae bacterium | reverse complement strand
GGCCATTCAAAAACCCCCATAGGCCCATTCCAGAACACTGTCCCAGTTTGAGGAATCTTTTCAGCAAACAATTTCATCGACTCAGGTCCAATATCGACACCGATATCATCCGCATCCATACGAGACACGATTCTCGTCGAAGATGCTGCGTCAAAAACATTCATCACGACATGATCGACTGGCAACACAATCTCGACACCAGATTGTTTGGCTTTTTGTAAAATACTCTTTGCAATCAGCAGGCGATCTTCTTCAAATCGACTTAGACCGATTTCTTGTCCTGCGGCTTTCATAAACGTATAAGCCATCGCACCACCAATCACGATGGTATCAACGCGAGACAATAAATGAGCAATCACGCCAAGCTTATCACTCACCTTGGCACCACCCAACACCGCGATGAAAGGACGCTTAGGCGAACGAGATACTCGACGCAAGGCTTCAATCTCTTGACGCACCAATAAGCCTGCATAACGACGCTGAATAAAATGCGTCATACCTTCTGTCGAGGCATGAGCACGATGCATGGCACCAAATGCATCATCGACATACACATCAGCATTCTGCGCCAGCAATCGCGAAAAACTTTCTTCGTTCTTCTCTTCACCAGAATGAAATCGTAAATTCTCGAGCATCAAGATGGCCCCTGGTGTTAAATCTGTCACCAAACGCTTGACACCATCTCCAATACAGTCTTCTACAAAAATAACCTCTTTATCGAGCATACCACTTAGGTACTCAGCGACGGGTTCCAGCGATAAAGATTTCCGTGCCTTGCCTTTTGGTCTCCCCAAGTGGCTCGCCAATACGATACGCGCCTTTTTATCGATTAGACATTGTATCGTCGGCAACACTGCCATAATTCGACTATTATCGGCAATCGTTCCATCGTCATTCATCGGCACATTAAAATCGACACGACAAAACACGCGTTGATTCTCGAGATCGAGCGCTGGGTCGTCTATCCACTTAATCATGCCATCATCTCGAGAATATCGACTGCGCGGTTGGCAAAACCCCATTCGTTGTCATACCAGGCTAAAATCTTGACCATATTACCACCCAGCACTTTTGTGCATCCCGCATCGACGATAGAAGATTCATTGGTAC
>RFQK01000436.1 GCA_009925045.1 Methylococcaceae bacterium | reverse complement strand
CTAACACCATGAAACTTAGTACAATTTTTAAATTCATAAACCACCTCTATTATTGTTATTAAACACCTGACTGGAGTTTCCAATCAGAAACCTGTCTGTATTCGCTTACGAACACCGACAATTCTTCACCAGCCCCGAAGACCTTCATAGTCTCGGGGCTTTTATCACCCAAGCCCTAACCTTCCTGGGCCTGTTCTCCCACTGCCCACTCTCTTGGCCGGTCGTCATCGAACTGGTTGCCGGCCCGAATCATGCAAATAATCTAATCCCTTTTAACCCCAATCATAGGCATTCACCATGATATTGATCAAACAATCCGAGGATATTCCCACTGTAACCCAATCCGACATTCTGGCTTTAATTAAACTGCGTTCTCGACAGCTTGGACCTGAGTTCTTCTGGATCCTGGTGGAACCCGGGGACACGGTGTCTTCACTGGAAGCGGCTTCGGGCTGCCCCATCCTGTCCAATCCTTTCAACGATGCTGTCTACGGCGATGAAGACTTCGTGCCGATGTCGGAATTCATCGAAGACCACGGCTGTTGCTACGAGATGGTGTTCATCCTGTCCGACGCTGATGCGGGGACGGCGTTGTTTATCCCTAAGTCTTCGGGCTTGGACCCGGTGCTGCTGTCTTTGTGTGCCGAGTTCTGTGTTCAAATCGATTCTGATCTTTAAAGCTCCTCATCTTATCAGTTAGCCTTTCTGACTGATTCTGATACCCCACCTTCAGCAGTACCCCACAGTTAAATCCTTTACTTAACCCACTAACCATTGGCCGTTGTCTGGCCAAGGCTCAACCACGTCAGGAGAAAACCGATGTCTGTATATCCCTTAGTTGCCTCTATGCTGGAAAACCTGAGTACCGATCTGCGTGAAGACTTTGAAGAACGGGCCGCCATCATGGAATTTGACGGTGGCCTGGATCGTCCTTTGGCCGAAGCACTGGCCTTGTTGTGTGTCTTGCACAATCATCCCTTTTGTCTTCGGCCCTTGGTGGCGCTTGAAGTTCAGTTGAACGGTGAGACTTGCCATGTGTTGACCACATCATTGGGGGACACCCGATGTCGGCTTGAACACATGGGCGGTATTGTTGTCCGTGTGCTGGAG
>RFQK01000435.1 GCA_009925045.1 Methylococcaceae bacterium | reverse complement strand
ACTTCAACAGTGCCAGTTGACTCAACTCGCCCTGAAATGAACTGTTTGTTATCTAACTGGATTTTCACGACCTGATGTTTAGCGCCGTTGTTGAGCGCTTTGCCAAAGCTGGTAATTGAAAAACCGTCATGGGTGTTAATAATTTTTACCCTTTCATTACGTCGCACGAGTATGGCTTCAGACAGATCATTTCTCCGGAGAATTGTACCAGTTTTAATGTCATGTGCTGCGGTTTTATCTGTAAGATCATCAAGATGCGTCATTAAGTTGGAAATCGGCGGATAAAGCGGGTCATGTTGTTGTTTTAAATCGGATGCTTTGAGGCTTTCACCGCGTTTGAACGAGCGCAGGGTCACAAAATAATCCTGTTTAGCGGTTATTTTGATGTTCACAAGCTGTTTCCAGGCGCTGGGACTATGGCATTCAGCTAACAAGCGTAGTGCTGAATCTGAATGTTTTTCAGGAATCAAATCATATTGAAGGTCATGGCAGTTTTCGAATCCGATTAGCTTAGATTGAACGCTAATTTCAGCATCATCAGCTAGCAAATGATGTTCTTTAAGATACTTCATCATTTGGTTCATTTGTGGCGTGCTTTCTGCTGATCCTGTTGTCGCATACGCTGTGTTTGCCATATAACAGCCAATCAATAACAGTTTTGAAACAGTCGATGTGATTTTCATTAACAAAACGATCTCAACAAATAGTCAAAGAGCTTTAAAGAACAAATATCCCAGTTTTTTTTGGGGACTTACCGGCATTAATCCATAAACCTATAACCGATGCCGCGCACGGTCTGAATGAAATTATGGCTGCCAACGTGGATCGATAAATGTTTACGTAAGCGCGAAATGATCATGTCTATATCCCGTTGCTCAGGTGAATGTTCGCGGCCATAAATACGATGACATAACTGGGTGCGAGAAACAGCCTCACCTTTGTTCTGGATTAGTACTTTTAATAAAGCAAATTCGTTATGGTTAAGCGGAAGCGCTTGATCTTGATAAGCAATAGCTTGGGCAGAGGCATCAAACGTAAAGCCATGAAATGCATATACCAGGTTTCCATTGTCAGGTTCAAACGCATGACTGCTGTGAAAGCGTCTGAGAA
>RFQK01000434.1 GCA_009925045.1 Methylococcaceae bacterium | reverse complement strand
ACGCTGCGCCAGGTCAAGAAATGTCGGAAATAGCGTTCTTTAATGCGGTTGTGACAGAAGCGGATTGCCTGATCTTACTGGATATCAATAATATTTATGTAAATAGTGTCAATCATCGTTATGACGCTGAAGCCTTCTTAACCGCCATTCCCAGTGAACGCATTGCCTACGGTCATATGGCGGGACATTTTGTACAAGCACCCGATTTTCTGGTGGATACCCACGGTGCACCCGTGATAGATCCGGTTTGGGCTTTATTGGCAAAGGCGTATCAACATCATGGTGTTTTCCCAACGCTGCTGGAACGCGATTTCAATATTCCTCCTCTGCCGGAATTAATCGCTGAAGTGGCCACCATCGCCAGTCTGCAACAACAGGCCGTTGCTGTTCAGCCTAAACAGGTGGCGTGATGGCGGTTGATTTTCGTGCCAAACAGGCAGAGTTTGCTGCTTATATTCGTGATCCTCAGCATAATCCTGCTCCGGCCGACGTAGCGCCTGAACGAATGGCTATGTACCGGGAACTGTTTTTTAACAATATCGACAGTTTTCTGGCCACCAGTTTTCCGGTCCTGCGTAGTTTGTTTTCTGAACAACAATGGCAAGCCCTAGCCAGCGATTTTTTTGCAAGACATCGGTGCCATACTCCTTATTTTTCGGAAATTGCCGAAGAATTTCTGGATTATCTGCAACAAGGTCAGACAGTGAGTGACTATCCGTTTTTGTGGGAGTTGGCGCATTACGAATGGGTGGAACTGGCTTTGGCGATTGCTAAAGATCAGCCAGAGTTTGCTGTCGATGCAGATCAAGTGGATTTAGAACGTCAGGCCTTAGCGGTGTCACCATTGGCTTGGTTACTGGCCTACCGCTTTCCGGTACAAAAAATTTCACCACAATACAGACCACTCTCCGCAGCGGATCAGACGACTTATTTAGTGGTGTACAGAGATCAATTTCACGAAGTACATTTTATGGAAACCGTGGCTTTAACTTTTAGATTATTGCAATTGCTCGAAGCAGAGCCGCAAAATGCCAAGAATCTGATTGGACACCTGAGTCAGGAAATTCCCGGTAGCCGTGTGGATGCTTTATTGCCGCATGCTTATGCGACG
>RFQK01000433.1 GCA_009925045.1 Methylococcaceae bacterium | reverse complement strand
CTAAAAGGGGCCAGGCTCAATTGAATTAAATAAATTGAGCTTGAAATCAATTGAGCCTGGCCCCTTTTGTTGGCCCTGGCCCCTTTTTTGGGAGATTATCTGCTGGAGATGGGTTTTACGTCGCGTTGGGTAACGCCTTGATATAACTGACGGGGGCGACCGATTTTTAGTAGTGGATCTGAGATCATTTCATCCCATTGGGCAATCCAGCCTACTGAACGGGCCATCGCAAAAATCGCGGTAAACAACTCGGTTGGAATACCAAGAGCTCTCAAAACGATTCCCGAATAGAAATCAACGTTAGGATAGAGTTTTTTCTCGACAAAATAAGGATCTTCCAGGGCAATACGTTCTAATTCCATTGCCAGCTTGAACAACCGGTCATCATTCAGATTAAGTTCATCCAAAACTTCATGACAAGTTTCACGCATCAATTTCGCACGTGGATCGTAGTTTTTATACACACGATGCCCAAAGCCCATCAAACGGAACGGATCGTTTTTATCTTTGGCCTTGGCTACATATTCGGAGATACGCGAGACATCACCAATTTCTTCCAGCATATTCAGCACGGCTTCATTGGCTCCCCCATGAGCAGCACCCCATAAACAGGCAATACCTGCGGCTACACAGGCATAGGGATTCGCACCACTCGAACCCGCTAAACGTACCGTAGAAGTCGAAGCATTTTGTTCGTGGTCAGCATGCAAAATCAGAATTCTGTCTAAAGCCCGGGTCAAAACCGGGTTTTGAATGTAATCATCACAAGGATCGCCGTGCAACATACGCATAAAGTTGTCGGCATATCCCAGTTTACGCTTAGGATAGATAAACGGCATGCCTATGCTGTACTTATAAGACATAGCCACTAGGTTAGGCATTTTGGCAATCAGCCGAATCGCAGACATATAGCGGTCTTCACGACTATTGATATCCATCACGTCATGATAGAAGGCTGACAAAGCACCGACTACACCCACCAGGACCGCCATGGGATGAGCATCACGACGGAAACCGCTGTAAAATTTGGTCAGCTGTTCATGCACCATCACATGCTGACTAACGTTAGTCACGAAGCCCTTCATTTGGGCGCCGTTAGGCAAATCGCCATTCAGTAATAAGTAACAAACCTCAA
>RFQK01000432.1 GCA_009925045.1 Methylococcaceae bacterium | reverse complement strand
TGAACACCAGACTCTTGTGCAACTTGCAAAATCTTTTCGACATTTAAATAGCTCTCGGCCGCTGGCGCAGGACCGACACAATAAGCCTCATCGGCATCGAGCACATGACGAGCATTAGCATCTGCTTCTGAATAAATTGCCACGGACTGGATGCCCATTTTTTTGAGTGTACGGATTACACGACAAGCAATTTCGCCGCGGTTTGCAATTAAAACTTTAGTAAACATTTAACTTCCGAACTGCGAGTCGTCTCGCTAATTAAGATCAATCATCGGGTCGTCCCAATGACTAGTTTGAATTCCAGATTAATAGTTGAATGGGTGTCGGGTTGTAGGCATTACATGGATTATTCAACTGTGGGCAATTTGAAATTAACACCAGCACATCCATCTCTGCACGCATCTCAACGTATTTACCAGCCCCAGAAATACCATCAGCGAAGCTCAATCCACCTTCTGGCGAGACGGGGACATTCATAAAGAAATTAATATTGGCAGTGATATCTCGCTTACTCATATCACGGTCATGAACGTAAGGAGAGTGCTGCAGGGCATGCATAAAACTGTCACGACAACTATGCATGGGTCGTTTATTTAAAGCATAACGAACTGTATTGCTCTCAGCTGAACAGGCACCCCCCAAAGTGTCATGTCGACCACAGGTATCAGCCACAATCGTTAGCATTGGGCGACCTTCACTAGAGTACAAAACAGACCCTGCGGTTAGATAAAGCTTACCTTGTTTTTGCACCGTATCACTTGCGCTATATCGCTCTTCAGGATCAGCTGCGTTATAAAACAAAGTATCAACCGCTTGATTGCCTTCCAAATCCAAAATTCTAAAAATTTGGCCCTTTTTAACAATCCCGCTCCATGGGTCTCCAGCCTTACAGACTTCATTCAATACTGCTTTTGCAGGATCCAGATGACTTTCTACAAATGTTATCGACATACTTACCTCTTAATTTGCGTAGAAGCGCGCAGTATTGATAAACCCGCGCTGATTTTGATCACAATGTATTCTGCAAACATCATTTTCAGATGCTTCACCTGCATGCCAAGCCGTTAACAAAACATCGCTCGGTTGATAGTGATTTGATTGATCAAGTGGATGTGGCGCGGTTGATAAAACTACAAGCA
>RFQK01000431.1 GCA_009925045.1 Methylococcaceae bacterium | reverse complement strand
TCGACCTCTCCTCGAGCCGTGAGCATGATGATTGAGAGTGAGGTGTACTTGTCGTCTTTCTTTAAGCGACGAGCCCACTCGATGCCACTCTGTCCGGGAAGCATCCAATCCAAAAGGATGAGATCAGGCATTTTTTGCTGGATCTGCAAGAGGGCCTTGTGGGTATCCCCTGCAGTAATGACTTCAAAATCAGCCTGCTCAAGAATATCCTTGAGCATATCTCTGATGCTGATGTCATCCTCAACAACCATAATACTCAACATCTTAGAACCTCGATCCCAATTTAACCCCAATCACTCTAGACCGCGATTGTGACATTTAGGTTAAGGGTGTGTTGCTTGCGGCCGCTTTTATCCGGAGAAAAGAGGCGCCCAGCGGGGATAAAGAATAAGGCCCCAGGTCAGTCCTGCAAGTGCCAGCGAGCTCAATACTGCGGCTGACCCGACATCTTTGGCTCGACCAGAGAGTTCGTGTCGTTCAAAGCTAATGCGATCCACAACGATCTCAATACCCGTATTTAGAAGTTCCACAATCATCACCAGGATGATGCTGCCGGTTAAAAGCGTCTTTTCAACCGGTGTGTTACCAATCCAGAGTCCCAGAGGTCCGGCAAGGATAAACAGATACACTTCTTGCCTGAAGGCTTCCTCGTGAACCCACGTGGCTTTGTATCCGCGAACCGAATGAAAAAATGCCGCATAAATTCGCGCTACACCTTTGAGGTTCTGTCCAGCCATAATACTCTTTATACTCCTTATATATATGTCAGTTTTGGCCTCTCGGAATTCCGTGGGCCTAAGCCATTTAATTGATCCGTTCGCAGCGATCCCAGATTTCCTCAATCCAGGATTGGTCGACCTCAAGCTTGCCTTGCATCAGCCAGTCTACAACGGCAGCCGGGACATCCGGGAATCGGATCAGGTGAGCGGATTCCTTGGCAAGCCAGCTTTCGATTTTTGCTGTGTCAAGGTCATGCATGACGTCAGCCAGTTCGAGTTCAGCCAGTGCAAGGGCATTGCACAGTTGCTCAACTTGACCATGAAGTGGCTTCACCAAGAGCTTTTTGCCCATATGCAGGGATTCGCTCGGAAGCTCAAAGCCCGCGTTGGTGATGACACCAGCGCAATCTGAAAAATCCTT
>RFQK01000044.1 GCA_009925045.1 Methylococcaceae bacterium | reverse complement strand
ACAAAAAAATGATATTGAAAGTCGATTCAAGCAAGTCGAAAAGGATTTTCAAAGTGCTGAACAAAAAATTAATTTGGCCGGTCTAAGTCCGGCGCTTGGCAATCTGTTGAGGGAACAAAGACGTAATTTGCCTCAGCGTAAGCAATACACAGCTTTTAATGAAACGATACAAAATGAAATTGCCCAAGCCAGTCTGGAAAATTATCGATTAGACGAATTAAGTAAAAATTTATTAGATGTAAGCACCTCTTTGAATCAGTTGCTCAACCAGGCATTACCCCCGGATTTATCGCAACTGGACAAGTTTCAAATCCGTACTGAATTGCGCTTATTGCTGAATGACCAGAAAGAACTTTCCATTCGTCTATCCGGTCTTTACACAGAGTATTCAAGAATATTGGGGGATGTGGACTTCAGTCTGCAGCAACTGTTAACAGCGTCTGAAAAATTTAGCGCTTATCTTGATCAACGCTTGCTGTGGGTTCCGAGTGCACCGGTAATCAATCAAGAATACATTAAAGATATCTTTCAATCCTTGATCTGGTTTGTGACGCCCGCCAATTGGATGGAAGTGCTGAATAGCTTCGTCAACAGCATCAGACAAATGCCCTTGTTATTATTGATTGGGGGTTTGTTATTAGCTTTTCATTGGCGCTTTTCCAGTGATATTCGTCTACAACTGCAGCGCTTACTTTCTGAACCTCACCCATCAACCAGTCAACTTGCCATTACACCTGCCTTGTTAGGTATTGTTTTGGTTGGAATAAGCTCGGTTTCATTACCTATAGTACTGGCGTGGCTGGGTGCTGTGATTTTGTTTTACTCGGAATTAAGCGATTTTAGTCGGGCTTTTGCTGAAGGTTGTGTGGGAACTGCCATTTCATTTGCAGTCATACAATTCTTTTATCGGTTTTTTAAATCTGAGGGTGTGGCTGAAAAACTTTTACATTGGCATCCCCATTCGACCCGCTTGTTACATCAGCAGTTGCAGTGGTCACGCTATTTTTTATTGCCCTGTATTTTCATGACGGCGACTACTGGCAGTGATATTTTTTCGGAACACAGTTACGCACTTGGCAGAACCGCGTTGATAATCCTGATGTTAGTGATTGCCTTAATTTTTCATCGGTTTTGTCATCCCAGCCAAGGGCTTGCCCAACAGTATTACCAACGTCATCACAATTGGCTAACTAAACTTGCTTATCTTTGGTACGGCATAGCCTTACTGGTCCCCTTGGTTGTCATTGGTTTTGCAGTCGCGGGTTATTATCAGAGTGCCTTGGAGTTACAACAAAAGCTGATCATGACTGTACGCTTATTTTTTCTGACGGCTCTGTTGCAAACGCTAATCATGCGATGGTTTGTGATTGCCAGACGTCAACTTGCGGAACAAACTTATGGGATCAATCACGCGCTTACTGCAACTAATCATCCGGAAGCTCAATTGAATGATACTCAGGCCACTATCGATTTAAGCCGGATGAGCCAACAAAGTTACAGTTTATTAAATACGGTGACAGTGCTGACGTTATTGGTAGGTATCTGGATGATCTGGCGTGATATTTTGCCTGCATTTTCTATCATCGATCACATTGAATTATGGCAACACACCCAAGTCATTGATGGCAAAGAACAACTTCATCCCACGACGCTGACCAATTTAATCGTGGCGCTTCTGTATGCCAGTTTAACCTTGGTGCTAGTCGTGAACTTCCCGGTCTTGGTCGATCTTACCTTGACCCAACGCATAGCAATGACCACCGGTAGTCGCTATGCATTAATCCAAATCGTTCGTTACATCATGATCAGCTTTGCTTTTTTGGCCATTGCGAATGAACTGGGAGGAACTTGGTCACAAGTACAATGGCTGGTTGCTGCTTTGGGCGTGGGCTTGGGCTTTGGTTTGCAAGAGATATTTGCCAATATGGTGTCTGGGATCATTCTTTTGTTTGAACGTCCAATCAGGGTTGGCGATACGGTAACCGTCGGACATGTTACCGGACGTGTCAGTCGCATACAGATGCGTGCGACGCATATCGTTGATCTGGACCGTAAAGAATTGGTGGTGCCCAATAAGACTTTTATTACCGATCAACTCATTAATTGGACATTGTCCGATACTGTGACTCGCATTGTTGTTCCGGTTAATGTCGCCTACGGTACGGACATTCAGTTAGTTGAAAAACTTTTTATGGATGTGATTCAAGCAACCGAGCATGTATTAGATGATCCTGAGCCCAGTGTTTTGTTCAATGGCTTTGGGGACAGTTGTTTGCATTTTGATATTCAGGTTTTCGTCCATGACATGATTGAGCGTTTGAGTGTCACGCATCAGTTACACACCAATATTTACAAAACCTTACAGGCACATAATATTCATATGCCTTATCCTCAAAGAGAAGTGCATATTAAAAGCATTGCTGAAGGAATTATTCCAAACCCATGATGTAATCCCATTCATCTTGGCTGATAGGCATAATCGACAGGCGATTGCCTTTACGGAGCAGGGTAAGTTGGCACAAAGCTGGGTGATTTTTGAGTTCTTTCAGTGTAATTGTTCTGCTTAATTTCCTGACAAAACGAACATCCACCATCATCCAGCTTGGTTTGTCCGGATTGCTTTTGGGATCAAAATATTTATGTTCCGGGTCAAACGCGGTGAAGTCGGGATAAGCCTCACGACAAATCGTAGCAATCCCTACTATCCCAGGTTCATCACAATTTGAGTGGTAGAAAAAGATTTGATCCCCCAGCTTCATTTGATCACGCATCATATTCCGGGCTTGATAGTTTCTGACACCGTCCCAGTGCTCAGTTTGTTGGGGCATTTTTTCTAGATCATCAATAGCAAAAGCATCAGGTTCAGATTTCATTAGCCAATATTGCATATCACATCTCTTATCGTGGGTTTAATAATTGTGCTTGAGCAGCAGCGAGTCTGGCGATCGGAATCCTGAGCGCTGAACAAGAGACATAATCCAAGCCAATATCATGGCAGTAGTTGACCGAAAGCGGATGGCCGCCATGTTCACCGCAAATTCCTACTTTAAGATCACCGCGTTTGGATCGACCTAAGCTCACCGCCATTTCCATGAGTTTGCCAACCCCATTGACATCGAGTGATTCGAATGGATCGTCTTTTAACACACCCGTGGTTTTATACAGTGGTAAGAATTTGTTTTCAGCATCTTCACGTGAAAACGAAAAAGTCGCCTGGGTTAAATCATTGGTACCGAATGAAAAAAATTCGGCGGTATCGGCTAGGGTATCGGCGCGGGTACAGGCTCTTACAGTCTCAATCATGGTGCCAAATTTGAAATTAAGTTTGACCTTATACAGTTCCTCGACTTCCTTTTGTATTTCTGACACCTGCAATTTAACTATTTTCAGCTCTTGAGCGGTAATGACCTGAGGCACCATGATTTCCGGTTTGACCGGAATTCTGCGCTTTAGGCAGCGAGCACTGGCCTCTAAAATGGACCGTATTTGCATCGCATAAATCTCAGGATAGCTGATACCTAAACGTACCCCTCGATGACCCAGCATGGGATTGATTTCAGATAATTCACGGACCTTAGCGAGTACCAAGGTTTTTTTGTTGATTGCTGAGCTGATATGACTTTCAGTCACACTCTGCTGCGCAAGCTCAAATGCGTCTTGATGTCCCAGTGTCTCTCGGGTTATGCGTTGCCCCTGTGTAATTTTGAATAACTGCGATAAGGCATCAATCTCTTCGAGAATCTGCTGTTCATTTGGCAGAAACTCATGCATGGGAGGGTCTAATAAACGTATGGTGAGACTGTGCGGCGAAAGTGTAGCCAGCATCTGTTCAAAGTCATCGCGTTGAATAGGAAAGAGTTTGGCCAATGCATCTTCACGTTCTTTGGTGGAGGAGGCTAATATCATTTCGATAACGAGTGGCAAACGATCTTTGACATTAAACATACGTTCAGTCCGACACAGACCGATTCCTTGCGCACCATAACGCAGCGCGAGCTGAGCTGTTTCTGGGGTATCGGCATTCGCCAGTACCTTAATCGAAGCACTCGCGTCTGCCCAGGTCAGTAAGGTCTTAAGCGAACTTGAGAAACTCGGTGCGCGGGTGGCCTTAAAGCCGGCATAGATCTTACCGGTACTGCCGTCCAAGGAAATTGAGTCACCCTCTTTAATCCGCAAATCGCCCATAATGGCGAGTTTGCTTTTGGTGTCAATTTTAAACTCTTCAGCCCCTACCACACAGGCAATACCCATGCCGCGGGTAGTAACGGCTGCATGCGAGGTTTTGCCGCCTCGACTGGTCAAAATACCCGCTGAAACCTGAAAACCCGGAATATCTTCAGGTTTGGTTTCTTCACGCAGCAAAATGACTGAAACCCCTTGTTTTGATAATCGAATGGCGGTGTCATTGTCAAATACACATTGACCACTTGCCGCCCCCGGTGAGGCGGCAATCCCTTGGGTTAAAAAGCCTTGATGATCAAGTAATTGAGGATGTAGCAAGGTTTCTAATGATTCAGGATTAATCCTAAGCAGCGCCTGATCTTGCTTGATTAGACCTTGTTTCACCATATCGACCGAAGTTTTAAGTGTTGCGGCAATATCTAGATTAGCGTTGCGGGTTTGCAGACAATACAACTGACCACGCTCAATCGTGAAGTCGAAGGACTGAACTTCTTGAAAGTAAATTTCTAATTTCTGGCGTAAGGCAAGCAGTTGCAGATAGTGTTCTGGCTGTTCATGTTTCAAGTCTTGAATCTGCTTGGGAGTGCGTATGCCTTTAACGACATCTTCAGCATGGGCATTGGGCAAATACTCGCCGTACAATTCATCCTCGCCCGTTTGAGGATTGCGGGTAACGCAATGACCGATTGCGCAGTCATCACCTAAGTTACCAAAAACCATAGTAACAATGTTGACGGCAGGTGCTTGAGCGGTTGGAAAATTGGCTTGCCAGAATTGATAGCCCGCTATTAAGGCCATTTCCAATTGCTGATAAACATGGTCTGGAAAGGCTTGTCCGGTTTCTTTATGAACCAGATTCAAATATCGATAACAGATTTCTTCTAATTGAAAGTGTGTGAGGGCAGAATCGCTATTTATACCCGCAGCACTTTTCACAAAAGTGAATTGTTCTATAAAACTCTGTTCAGGCACACCAAGCACCATTACACCGAATGCCTGTATAAAGCGACGATAAGTGTCGAAAACAAAGCGTGGATCATCTGTCGCCTCCAGCAGACCCGCTATTGTCACTGAATTTAAACCCAGATTGAGTATGGTTTCCATCGCGCCTGTCATCAATTGTGGCGCACTGGAACGGATGGAAACTAATAAGGGATCGGTATCACCACCAAACGCTTTACCGGTTTGTCGCTCAATTTTAGTGATTTGTTCAATGACTTCATCCATCAGATTTTCGGGTAAGGACTGTGTCGCAAAATACTGATGACTTACTTCCGAAGTAATGATGAAACCAGGCGGAACATTGATCCCTAGTTGTGTCAGTTCACAAAGATTGGCCCCTTTGCTGCCTAAGAGCAGTGGATTTTTACCATCGCCAGTTTCAAAACAATAGGTGTGGGTTTTATGCATGCTTTGGCCTTGATGGCGAATAAATTCCGACTAGCATATAAAAATGTTGGTTATTTTTCATCCGATATCTGTTAAAACTTAGACATGATGGATGACGTAATTATTATTGGTGCCGGTGCCTCAGGCTTGATGTGTGCAATTGAAGCGGGTAAGCGCGGTCGAAAGGTTCGTGTTTTGGATCATGCTCATCGCGCAGGTACTAAAATCCTGATGTCGGGAGGAGGGCGCTGTAATTTCACTAATTACGATGTGAGTGCTGAAAACTATATCGCTAATAATCCACATTTTTGCAAATCCGCACTATCGCGATTCACGCAGTGGGATTTTCTTGATTGGGTGACACGCTACCGAATTCCTTATCACGAACGCGATCATGGGCAACTATTTTGTAACGAAACTGCCAAAGACATCTTAACGATGTTGCTGACAGAGTGTGAAAATGTTGGCGTTAGCATTAATCTGGATTGTCAGGTACTTGCGGTAGAGAAGAATTCTGAACATGGCTTTAGCCTTCAAACCACTCAAGCTCAATTTGTCTGTACCTCATTAGTGGTGGCGACGGGTGGATTATCCATCCCTAAAGTGGGTGCCAGTCCATTTGGCTATAAACTGGCTGAACAATTTGGCATAAAGGTTTTCCCTACTCGTGCGGGTCTGGTACCTTTGACCCTTCAACCTGAAGATAAACTCCGCTTTACCCCGCTTACTGGTATTGCGGTTCCCTGTGAAATCACCTTTCAACACACTCGGTTTAAAGAAAATATTTTGTTTACACATCGAGGTTTGAGTGGTCCAGCAATCTTGCAAATATCCAATTATTGGCAACCCGGTCTGGCTTTAAGCATCGATTTACTTCCTGAACTCGATCTTTATCAACAATTAATTGAACTAAGACAGGCTGGACATAAAACCAAATTATTTAATGTATTGAGTGAATTCCTGCCTAAACGCTTGCTCCAAATTTTGTTATTTGATGTTGATTGCCATTTGAGTTTACAAAATTGTAATGATCTGCAATTAAAATCTGCTGCGGCATCGATAAAAGAATGGAAAATTTCACCCAATGGAACTGAAGGTTATCGCACAGCTGAAGTAACTTTAGGCGGCGTGGATTGCGATGAAATCTCTTCAAAGACATTCGAATCTCACCGAATATCAGGACTCTATTTTATTGGTGAGGTTTTAGATGTGACGGGGTGGTTAGGTGGCTATAACTTTCAATGGGCCTGGTCTTCAGGTTGGTGTGCGGGTCAATACGTCTAGGCTATTGGTAAGCGGTGTGAGCTGTGGTAGATTGGCTACAGCAGCTGTTAATTCTAAGTTGTAGTCTTTCAATTTAAACAAGCCCTAAGGTTACAAATGTCTGACAGAAGACGCCCGCTTTCTCCACATTTACAAGTCTATCGACTACCGATCACAGGTTTACTTTCCATAAGTCATCGAATCACTGGGGTATTGTTATCATTTGCCTTGATTAGCGTGGTGTATGTATTGGCTTGTATTGCCTTAGGTGATTTGTCCTATCAGGCGCTGCAACAACAAATGATCAGTTGGCTTGGAAAACTTATCTATGTGGTTTTCATTTATGCCCTAGTTTTTCATCTGTGTCATGGTCTGCGTCATCTAATTTGGGATATAGGCAAGGGTTTTAATCGCAATCAGTTAACACGATTTTCCTTATATGAATTATTCGCCTCGGTAGTTTTAACCATCGCTTGGCTAAGCCTCAGTTTTTAGGACGACTATGAAACTCTGTCCCCATCATTTTTTTCAATCAGCTACAGGCCACTGGAAGTTCCAGCGCATCACAGCTGTGTTACTGGTTCCATTATCGGGCTGGCTTTTGGTGTTGTTTCAGTTAATTTTTAATGCCAGCTATACGGATACCCTGAGTTGGTTGTCTAAACCTGTTAACAATATCGCATTGATTTTGTGGATGTTGACAGTCTGTAGCCACGCTATCTTGGGGATACAGGTGGTATTGGAAGATTATGTGAGTGATGTGTCCTGGCGATCACGTCTCAATATACTTAATCATGTCTGGTTCAGCCTGATTGCTTTATCAGGATTGATTTGTTTGCAGTTGGTTTTTTGGCACGGTGGTCTATGACAGCCTATTCAGTGATTGAACACTTCCATGATGTCGTCGTTGTCGGTGCAGGTGGCGCAGGTCTGCGTGCAACGTTTGGCATGGTTGAAAAAGGCCTGAGTACGGCTTGTATCACAAAAGTATTCCCAACCCGGAGTCACACGGTCGCAGCCCAAGGGGGTATCAGTGCGGCTTTAGGGAATATGGGGGAAGATGACTGGCGTTTTCATATGTATGACACCATCAAAGGCTCTGATTGGCTCGGTGATCAGGATGCCATTGAATACATGTGTCGCGAGGCTATTCCGGCTGTGCTTGAACTGGAACATTATGGTGTCCCATTTACCCGAACAGCTGAAGGCAAGATCTATCAAAGAGCCTTTGGCGGAATGTCGACTCATTATGGTAAAGGACAGGCACAACGAACCTGTGCCGCGGCGGATGTAACGGGTCATGCCATTCTTCACACCTTATATCAACAAGCACTCAAGCATAAGGCGGAGTTTTTTGTTGAATATATTGCTTTGGATTTGTTGATGGACGAAGGTGTGTGTAGAGGGGTCGTTGCCTGGTGCCTGGATGATGGCTCTATTCACGTCTTTAGAGGTCATCAGGTTATTCTCGCCACCGGGGGCTATGGACGCAGTTACTTTTCGTGTACTTCGGCTCATACCGTCACTGGCGACGGAAATGCCATGGTCTTGCGGGCAGGCTTGCCTTTGCAGGATATGGAGTTTGTGCAATTTCATCCGACGGGTATTTATGGTGCAGGTTGTTTGATTTCTGAAGGAGCACGTGGGGAGGGCGGGTATTTAACTAACTCCGAAGGTGAACGTTTTATGCAACGCTACGCGCCTAAAGCTTGGGACCTTGCTTCCCGAGACGTCGTCAGTCGGGCTATCACCATGGAATTAAACGCTGGTCGGGGTTTAGGGCCACGTCAAGATTATGTTCATCTCAATCTCATGCATTTGGATCCTAAAATTCTGCATGAAAGCAAAAATGCATCAATGCTAGCTACCTTGTCATGGATTGAAATAATTGAAGCCACGGTAATGCCATTATCGCCAAACCTATCTTTGACTCCCAGGCAATTAACCATAGCGCCTGCATGAACATAATTCCAAAGATCCTGCTCAGTCAATCGTGGAGTGGTCAGATTAAATTGGTTGGTCTTTTGTGTCATTTGTGCTATACGCGGAATACTGTATTCGTCTCCAGTGAATACCTTCAGTTCCATAGAAAGACTTGCCAAATATTCATCTGCATTTTTAAAGGCCTGACTAAACACCTTTCTTTCCGCATTAGCTATATATTGATCTGTCTTTTTTCTATCCTCTGCGGTGAGGCGATATACTTGAAAATATTCTTGATAAACTTCTTTTAAGAATTGAGGTAGTAAATATGGCTGTTTAGGAAAATCAGGTACCGAAACCATAGGGAGTTCTTGAATCACACGCTCTCTCTCTGCTGGATTATCGTCAATAAATACCATGCTAT
>RFQK01000430.1 GCA_009925045.1 Methylococcaceae bacterium | reverse complement strand
ATCGGCTGGCGGACTGTTCAGTGAGTCCTTGGTTGCGTAACCCATCATTATGAAGAGTAAAGGGTCCTCTGTCACGGCTTTTGGTGTCCGCGGAGAGATTTTAACGGGGGTGAAGATGATCGCTTCACTGAAAGCCTGAATCAATCACATCAAGGGGAGATTAGGGCTGAAATCCGGATCGTTTGGAATAGGGCAGATTGCTGAGTGCTGCAGTTGCCTGATGTCTGTGGGTTTGGTGCGTGCGATTTGGCCAAGGGGTGGCTAAGAGCTGATTGAAGAGTACCTGGCTTTGAGTGGCTTCGCCCCAAACCACCGATATCGTGCAAGATTAGGCTGGTCGGGTGCGGCAGTAGCAGGGTTTAAAATTCTTCGAGTTCAATCAGATGGTCGATATGGTTTTCAGGGTTGAGTGCCGTCATGATCGTCTTGAATGAACTGCTTTCGCCGGTTTTCTGGCGGAGTCTTTGCTGGTGGGTTCGGAGCGTTGGAGTGCCGATCATCATCCTTTCTTTGATCTGGTCTGAAGATAGACCCATCATCAGGTACTTGAGTACGAGCGTTTCTGCTTTTGTCAGATTGTATTTTTCGGCAACCCTTTTGACAGCATCCGAGTAGAAGGTATCCAGTGTCTGTACTTCGATACAGACGGTGCTTGTCTTGTTTTGGGCAGTGGCGGTCGAGGGGCTGGAGAGTGGCGTCACTTTGAGAAGCAATCGGCTTTCGGTGTCTCCGTCGTGAGCTGCCTTGAGAAGGATGTTCTTAGTGCCACTATGGCCATTGAAAATGGTTTCGCGAAATCTGGATTCACGTACTCCATTGATTCCGACCAGGCGATTGTCTTTAAAAAGCAGGGCTTCGTGCCAGCGAATTTCGTGGTTTTTTGTTTGACTCCCCGCGAGAAGATTCAGATTCTCGTCGAGGATAAAAATACATGAACTAGAGCTGATCACCGGGCAATCCATTGTTCACCCAATATTGGGCGTCAATTCATCGTATCTCGAAGGGATAAGGGCTGGCATCATCACTAGTGATGATTTCATTGAAGATGATGAAAAATACGTCAAAACACGTAGTTTTGGGGCGTTCTGTTGGATGTGATTTCTGAGAAAAATTCCGATAAGCGAGGGTGAATTATCCTCA
>RFQK01000429.1 GCA_009925045.1 Methylococcaceae bacterium | reverse complement strand
GGCATAGAAATGGCCGGTGAAATTATTAGCATGACCATGGGACTGGGGTTTGCTTCTTTCTTTGACCCGCAAACCATGGGGCGTAACTTTGCCGTCAGCCAACTGGCGACCTTAATCGCTATTTTATTGTTTTTAGGAAATGACCTTCATCTGGTTTTTTTAGAGACCGTCATTAACAGTTTTACCAGTCTACCCGTTGATAAAATGCCCTCAGGCGTGCTCAGCCTTGAGAAAATTCAATATTTTGGTAAGACTTTATTCGAAATTGGCACTCATCTTTCACTGCCTATCACCACCATTATTCTGATTACTAATCTTGCGTTTGGTGTTTTAAATAAAGCAGCACCCCAGCTGAATTTGTTCAGTGTCGGTTTTCCAGCTAGTTTACTAGTCGGTTATATATCAATGCTCTATATTTTGGCGTATTGGGATGATGCCTTATTGGATTATCTGAGTTTGGGCTTGAAACGGCTACAGGATATTTTCTAGCAAAGAAACCTGCTCGGTATTTTAATCGTACAGAGCAGGTTGAAGACTGTTAGTTCTTGATGTAATCAAACAAAGACATCTTACTCACTTGCGCAAACGTTTGCTGAGCAGCTTGCAAGACCATTTGCTGACGGGAAAACTCGGCAATGGCTTTGTTGTAATCGAGGTCCTGCAAGGAAGACAGTTCTTGGCTTAATTGCAAGGATCTAGAGCTACCCAAGGTGTCTAGCTGGTCAATCGTTTTCAAACGACTGGCAACTTCAGACTGAATTGAGCCTAATTGAGACAAACTATCACTAAAAAATGTCACTAAACCCGATAATGCAGGATCATTATTGGTGGTAGTAGAATTGTTCAGCGTATCAATCGCGGATTGTAATTTACTGAAAATGTTTTCATTATTGCTAGTAAGGAACAAGTCGGTACCGGTTACAGTACTTGATAGACTACTGCCATGATCGACGTTAACAACTAATGCTGAATTGCTACCTGCATAATCAACCCGACCAGTCGTTTCATCTCTAACAAATGGGGGGGTGGCATTTTTGCTACCGGCAAAAATGTAATTGCCCGATGAATCAGTAGTATTAGCCAGATTTAATAACTGGTTGTAACTTGCCTGCAAGGCAGCCGCATAACTCTTTTTATCAG
>RFQK01000428.1 GCA_009925045.1 Methylococcaceae bacterium | reverse complement strand
TGTAGCAGTTGGCAACTCTGACGACGACACCTTGGCTTTGATCCAAAACATCGATCCAAAAGTCAAAATCATTCAAACCACCTGGGACGACTCCTTGCGCCAAAACGGTCGTGTATTGGCGGTCGAGACCGACAAAGCGCTTGCAGCCATAGATCCAAACGCAGATTGGGCTATTTATATTCAAGGCGACGAAGTGTTGCATCAAGATGATCATCCGTCAATCCTTAAGGCCATGCAAACGTATGTTCAGGACCCTGAAGTCGACGGGCTGCTTTTTGACTACCTGCACTTTTATGGTTCTTATGATTTTATTGGCGTGTCCAATAATTGGTATAAAAAGGAAATACGAGTCATCAAACCTAACAGAGGTATTTACTCATTTCGAGACGCGCAAGGCTTTCGAAAAGCACCTGATCAAAAGTTAAAAGTAGCGCCGAGCGGTGCACGCGTCTTTCATTACGGTTGGGTCAAAGACCCCGCAGCAATGCAACGCAAACAAGAAAGCTTTCACAAACTTTGGCACGACGACGCTTGGTTAGAAAAAAACATCAAGGTTGCTGATCATTTTGACTACGAAGATCACATCCACGAACTAGGGCGTTTTGAAGGCACACATCCACAATGGATTGCTGCGCGTATTGCTGCGCGCAATTGGGTGTTCCAAACAGATATCAGCAGGAGTAAACGCACCTTGAAAAACCGAATTAAAAACCTGCTCAAGCGCATTGGTATCGATACCAATTATGCCAATTATACCTTGATTCGGTAAGGTTTAACGCTTATTCTGCCAAGCGAAACTTACAGTACTTAATGATGTGTCCTCTTTTGCTGAAAAATTCTTCATAGTACGTTTTGATATGAAAAATCTCTTTGGTCTGGGCGTCAAGGTCAGCTGGTAAATTGGCGTACAAATCAGGGTAACACTCGAGCATTTGGTGGCCATGTTCTTGAATTTGCTCTAAAGTGTAATCAAAAAGTACATCCGAATCAGTTTTCATGTGAATGATACCGCCAGGCTTTAGGATCTTTTTGTACCGCGCTGTAAAAATCGGAGATGACAGTCGTTTGCGGGCTTTTTGCGGTTGCGGATCTGAGAAAGTAAGCCAGATTTCATCGACTTCGCCCGCTGCGAAATAATCG
>RFQK01000427.1 GCA_009925045.1 Methylococcaceae bacterium | reverse complement strand
ATAGATTGTTCACTGTATAAGCGCCTGGTGATTGGGCATATCCAGTCACATAAACATGGATACCACGCATCTGACCAATAGAAGCCGAAACATTAACGCCGGAATAAATCTGACTAATCGCATTCTGAATGGTGCGGCTCAATGCTCCATAGTGCACTCCCGCAACTCTTACAGCACCAACTTTTGGAATCGCAATTTCACCATTACGGTCAACAATAGCGCGCATATCTCCATCCGCACTTCCCCACATACGAATATAAATTTCATCGCCAGTTGCGACTGAATAATCATTTGGAATCGCTGCGGTCGAAGATGGACTAAAGGATTGATCACCATCCTTAACAATATCAGCACCAAATCTAGGCAACATCTCACCAGCAATCATCTGAACATACAATTCAAATGCGCTTGGCTGCTGTGGTTTAAGTACAGCATTTGGCTTAGATTGAACGTAAGCATTATTAAATGGCTGCTGCTGATTCGGGGGAATCATTCCCATGCTAGCAACTCCCCCCACTCCTGCCGCTCTTGCTTGAGCGGCAGCTTGTGTAGGATCAACCGCACCTGTATATGTATTGCCCGGTGCTCCGCCACTTTGCTGTTGAAAAACAGAGGCTGCGCCATATTGCGCATGAGCCGCACTTATAGCTAAAAATGAAAAAATACAAACAAATAAGGTGGAAGCTAAAGCCTTAATGGTGCGAGTCAGAATTTGATTCATGTATATATTTGTATGTTTCATGCAGTATTTTTTATGCATAAGCATTTAATTGAAGCTTAAGTGCAATCTGAACTTAAGCAAGCGATCACTTTAAACGTTTATCCTTAAGCAATGATTTTATTTGATTTAATTGATTTTTATCGTTTTATCAAAAATAACGGCTCAAATTGACCCCAACACGCCAATTATCGTTGCGGTTATACCCAATCGACTGACCTTGTTCTAAGTGCGTATATGTCAACTCTGGAGTGATCATCAATTTATCCCACTCAAAACGCTGATTAGCCGTTAATCCCCATAATTTACCGTGCGGAGCATTACTATTAGGCACGTAAGAGCCCAGCATCGTACTCGTCTCACCCGTATGAAACTTCACCATCCTGGCATTTTTAGCATCAAACCAACCTAAAGTAAACACTC
>RFQK01000426.1 GCA_009925045.1 Methylococcaceae bacterium | reverse complement strand
CAAGAACTACTTGATCAAGGCGCAATCTCACAAGCAGAAGCTGCCGAGCATCCACAACGCTCGATGTTGACTCAGGCGTTACGCGGAGATGGCGATGTGACTCCAGTATTGCAAATGTATGAGGTGAAAAAGGGTGATCGCTACTTACTTTGTTCTGATGGTTTATCAGGTGTTTTAACGGATAAAGAGATCAAGGTTGGCTTAAAGAAATCTGATAAAGATGAAGCGGTCAAGTTTTTAAATGATGCAACATATATAAATGGCGCACCTGATAATGTCACCATTCTGATCGCTGATATTTCAGATAAATCATCGACGCCATCACTTTTGTTAGGAGCAGCTCATGATTAATAAGCTGCTTGGTGGACGTTACAAACTTGGTGAAATGATCGGCACTGGCGGAATGGCAGATGTCTATGTTGCCGAAGACACCCGCCTTGCTCGACAAGTTGCTGTAAAAGTGTTGCGTAGTGATTTAGCGCGAGATCCATCTTTTGTTGCTCGCTTTAGAAAAGAAGCTCTTGCTGCTGCAGGGCTTAACCACCCAGGAATTGTTGCTGTGTATGACTCAGGTGAAGAACCAGCGCCATACATTGTTATGGAATTGATCTCTGGCCACACTCTGCGCGAACTGATTCATAAAGGAGAACGCGTTCCTCTAAAGCGCGCACTTGAAATTGGTGAAGGTATTTTGGCTGCACTTGAGTATTCACACCACAGTGGAATTGTGCACCGAGACATAAAGCCAGCAAACATCATGATCACAGATCATGGCGATGTGAAGGTGATGGATTTTGGAATTGCACGCGCGCTTGCTGACCTAGGTGCAACATTAACCAGCACGTGGAATGTTGTTGGAACTGCGCAATATCTTTCTCCTGAACAGGCACTTGGCGAGGTTGCGGATCTTCGTAGTGATATTTATTCAACTGGGTGTTTGTTATATGAGGTATTGACCGGAAAACCACCATTTAGTGGTGAAACACCTGTTTCAATTGCATATCAACATGTCTCTGGCGTTTTAATTCCGCCAAGTAAAATTGTTCCGGAACTTCCTGTTGGCATTGATACTTTGTTAACTGTTGCACTTGCTAAAAATCCTGATGATCGTTATCAATCAGCTGGATTAATGCTTGATGAT
>RFQK01000425.1 GCA_009925045.1 Methylococcaceae bacterium | reverse complement strand
TAATCGGCACCATTCTGAATTGCTTGTTCGACGCTGACAGCGCGTTTTTGATCATCGTCTTCGCGGTTATCGATCGGGCGAATCCCTGGGGTGATTACCAAGAGTTTTTGACCGAGATCTTCGCGTATGCCGGCAACTTCCAGACCGGAGGACACAATGCCGTCACAACCGATTTCTAAAGCGCGTTTAGCTCTGGATTGCACCAGTGCTTTGACATCACATTGAAAACCCAGATCGTCCAGATCGCCGCGATCAAGACTGGTTAAGGCGGTTACAGCGAGTACTTTTAATTGTCCTTTGGCAGCGGCAGCGGCTTCCATAATGGAATCATTGCCATGAATAGTGGCCAGATCCACGCCTTTGTTGCTGAGTGCTTTAATAGCGCGGCCGACAGTCGCAGGGATATCGAAAAATTTAAGGTCAACGAATACTTTTTTGTCGCGTGCTTTTAGCCATTCGATAAAGCCAAAATAATCACCCGACATAAATAATTCCATGCCGACTTTGTAAAAGATCACCGCATCACCCAGTTCCTCAACCAAGGCTTTGGCTTCTTCTATGCTAGCCACATCAAGGGCCATGATCAGGCGTTCACGCGGGGGGATGGCTTTGTCGGAAATGTACTGTGTCATGTGCGCTGTTCCAGTAAGAGACGAAATCGGTGTGCCATTTTAGCCGTTATGGCTATGGCTTGGCTAACCCTGTTAGATTTTAGCCAAGCTGCTCAGTGCCCAAGGACTTTAGCGGTTGCTTCCTGCCACCAGCTTAAGGGGGTGGTGATCGGCTGTGGACAGCTGTCGTAGCCCAGATATTCAATATCGTTAAAGACCTGTTGTTTCAGCCATAAATAGGCTTGAGGTGCGCTTTGCTGCAGGCGTTCCGGAATCAGCACATATTGAGCAATCAGTTCCGCTAGTTTTTCCTGAGTGTTGCCGTCATAGCGGCCCTCATTGACTTCCCACAGGGCTTCAAACGCCTCAAACCATTTAGAAGGCCACAACGCGAGTTTGGCTTCAGCGATGATTTGCGCGGTTTCCTGGGCGTTAGAAATCTTTTTGTATTGATAGAAAAAATATAATTCATCCACACCATTCCAAAACTGGAAATTATCGATGGTGTGAGCAATCTCATGTACCACGAT
>RFQK01000424.1 GCA_009925045.1 Methylococcaceae bacterium | reverse complement strand
CCTGTTCAGGCCGCGAGGAACCCGTTCCCAAGCCTAAACTTCCAGTGGCTCCGGGAGAAGTGGTTTTAGCAGCAGATTCTCCTAAAAAAGCTTATGTTAAAACCCAGAGTCTGGCGTTAAGTCAGCACGCTTTGATGGAGCCAGTGGCTGGCAAAATCACCTATAACGAAAGCTTAACAACACGGGTCAGTTCACCTGTTGCAGGACGGGTAATCGAAACCCCGATTGCTCTGGGTACCCAGGTTAAACCGGCTGATAAATTGCTGGTTCTGGACAGCCCGGAAGTGGCCGATATTGAAGCTGATTTTGCCAAGGCACAGGCGGATCATACACTTGCCGAGCACGCCTATCAGCGTCAACAGGAGTTGTTTGCTGGTAAAGCCATTTCACGAAAAGAACTGGAACAGGCGCAGGATGAACTGAGTCGTGCCCGAAGTGAATTGCAGCGTACCCAGGACCGTTTAAAAAACTTACATATCAGCGGACATCAGACGGATGGCCGCTATGAATTACACGCCAATCTGGCCGGCGTGGTCTTGGAGCGGCATGCGAATCCCGGAATGGAAGTCAGACCAGAATTGGAACAGCCCTTATTTGTTATTTCAGACATCAAAACCTTGACTGTGCTGATGCAAGTGTTTGAAGTCGATATTGGCAAGATTCGACTTGGCCAAAAGTTGTCCATCCAGGTCCCTGCTTATCCGGGTAAGAGTTTTATTGCTACCATCACTTACATTGGTCAAGTCTTGGATGAAACCACGCGGACGATACAAGTCCGTTGTGAATTGCCTAATTCAGAGGGTTTGCTGCTGCCA
Organism: Methylococcaceae bacterium; assembly: GCA_009925045.1. Taxonomy (GTDB): domain Bacteria; phylum Pseudomonadota; class Gammaproteobacteria; order Methylococcales; family Methylomonadaceae; genus Methylomonas. The sequence goes on along the minus strand of RFQK01000424.1, from coordinate 329 downwards.
GGCATGTACGCCACCATACAAGTTGAGAGTGCGCCGGAAGATCAAGCTATTGTGATTCCTCTGACGGCGGTATTTACTGAGGGTGACAATGACTATGTGTTTGTGGCTCTGGACGATCATCATTTTAAGCAAAAACCGGTACAGATAGCCTTGCGGCTTAAAGATAGAGCAATAGTCGCTGGCGGACTGGCGGTTGGTGAACAATTAGTCACCGAAGGGGCTTTAATGTTACGTGCCGAAGAAGAAGTCGAAACGGCTTCCGATCATCATGATTGAACGTATTATCGCCTTTTGTTTACAGCAGCGTTTGATGGTCATCGCGATGACCA
>RFQK01000423.1 GCA_009925045.1 Methylococcaceae bacterium | reverse complement strand
GGGCTTTTTAAAAAGCCCTTTTTTATTTTCAGCAGGCAAATGCCCTTGTTTTGTCATATGATCGCCCTCATTAGACATTCATAAATGTCAAAAACGCCCATCTGGATAAATAATTATGACAGAGACCTCAGAGCAAAACGAATTAACCCCTGTTTTACCATTGCGCGATGTTGTGGTTTATCCGCACATGGTTATTCCCTTATTTGTGGGTCGGGGTATGTCGATCGAAGCACTTGATGCTGCAATTCGTGATGACAAAGCTATTTTATTGGTTGCCCAAAAACGTGCTGATATTGATGAGCCGACTTTGGATGATTTATACACGGTGGGAACGCTTGCCAATATTCTGCAATTACTTAAATTGCCAGATGGCACGGTTAAAGTTTTGGTTGAAGGCAGTGAGCGTTGTGCTATTAGCCATTTTCAGGAAATTGACGGTTATTGCGCAGCTCAATATCAGGCTTTGGATGATGAGTTTCTGATTCCGCAGGATGAAATGGATGTTTTGCAGCGAACAGCCATCAGTTCTTTTGAAAACTACGTCAAACTGAATACTAAAATTCCGCCAGAAGTGTTGAATGCCTTAAATGGCATTGATGATTTGAGCAGGCTTGCCGACACCATGGCTGCTCATATGGCGCTTAAAATCGAAGATAAGCAAGCAATGTTGGAAGTCACCGACGTGGCTCTGCGTTTAGAAAAATTAATGAGTTTTATGGAAGGCGAGGTCGATATTCTCGAAATGGAGAAGAAGATCCGTGGTCGTGTCAAAAAACAAATGGAAAAAAACCAGCGCGAATACTATCTGAATGAGCAAATGAAGGCGATTCAGAAAGAATTGGGTGAAATGGATGACGCGAGCAATGAAGTCGACGAACTGGAAAAGAAAATCAATGCCGCAGGCATGGCTCCTGAAGCCAAGACCAAGGCAATGGCCGAACTCAATAAACTGAAGATGATGTCGCCTATGTCGGCTGAGGCGACGGTGGTTCGTAATTACATTGACTGGATGGTCAGTGTGCCTTGGAAGAAAAAAACCAAGGTACGACATGATCTTAAGTTGGCAGAGCAAGTGCTTGAAGCCGAGCATTATGGTCTGGATAAAGTCAAAGAACGCATTCTTGAATATCTTGCGGTTCAGCAGCGGGTTAAGCAGTTGAAAGGTCCT
>RFQK01000422.1 GCA_009925045.1 Methylococcaceae bacterium | reverse complement strand
AACACCGCCGCCATGTTTAAACGGAAACTGATCTAATGGACCATTGACAAGGATCTGACCTTGGTCGATATGTCCGGCTACGAAGGCATCGTCCAGCCAGGCCACAGCATCCTGGCCCATCAGTTTACTGGGAAGATAGTTTTTGATTTTGGCAATATCATTAAAACTAGTTAGCGCGGTATCAAGGTGCAGAATCGGGGATTGTGCGTTCTTAGGAATGCTTAAATCAAAGTGGCTCTTGGTTTTGAAATCAGGGGTGTTCAAATGCAGATCATTGCTGTTGATCTGCCACTGCTCAGCTGTTTGTAACCAATTAATCCGAGCGCCCAAATGAGTGATCTTGAGGACCTCGCGCAGATAGTGTTGAGCATTAACTTCGGCGTCATGCGTGTCTAAGACAATTTGCCCTTGGGTCTGGTTGCCGCTGATATGTCCACTTAAACCTTGAAAGCCAGGAAGAAACGATGGGTCAGTGTTGGCAATTTGCTCAAAGTCGCCTTTAAGCGCGTAGTGTTGTCCGTCATGGCTGGCAAACAGACTAAAGTCTTTTAAAGTCCCATGCAGCTTTAATGCTGACCAGTCGGTTTCGGTGTTGGTTTTATCCAGAAACCATGGGCTCAGGTAGGCGAGGGCGTTGAGATCAAATTGTTTAATCAGGCCCGACCAGTCGCCGTTGCTGTCTTGGCTTAAATAAAACTCGGCATCTGACCAGCGTTGATGGTTGGCAAATACCCCAATGTTATAGGCCGCTAACCGCCATTGTTTATCATGGTTTTGATACCAACTCAGGTTGCCGTCTATCGTATCCAGCTTTAGAGTTTTGTCTTTTTCATTTAGTACCTGGATTTGTTGGGCTTGCAGGTAGGCATCTATTTTGTAGGGTCTGGCTTGCTTCCATTGACTCCAGATTTTCAGGTCACCACTGCCGGAAGCTAATTTAAGTGGGATGGAAGTGAGACTTCCGAGTAAAGCAGGGCCTTGCAGATTTGTGGCTTCTATATATAGATCGCCGTCCAGACTCTCTGGCTGAAAGGGGTCGCCGCTAATTAAGGCGGATAGCCTAAGTTTATCGCCATATTGCTCGGGTAAGTCGCTTAGGCCATGAATTTCATGTTTTTTGCTAAGAAAATGGTTTTTCAGTAGAAAATTGACATTGTTAAGCTGAATCC
>RFQK01000421.1 GCA_009925045.1 Methylococcaceae bacterium | reverse complement strand
GCTTATCTAGCTTTACTGCTTGGGGCTTAGATATTAATAAAACGGGTGCACCAGTTACTACTTGGCGTATTTATGAAGGACATACAGCCCCGCTCCTTACAAATTTTATGAGCCCTTATGCGTTAGATAGTGTGATTGCCACCTACAATGGAATGGCGCAATCGAGTCAGACTGTAGATCCCGATCCGAAATTACTTGGCTCAGCTGCAACAGGTACGAATGCTGGAACCTACTATGGCTATTATTCTGATCAATTCGGATACAACATCGTAGGGGGGGATTTAACAATCACGCCGAAAACGATCACACAGACAGGTTTAAGTGTTGCTTCGAGCAAGGTATACGATGGCAATCGTTCAGCGACGGTATTAGGCACAGCTAATTTATCGACTGAGGTAGTAGGGAGTGGAACGACGTCTGACGGTCAAGCGTATATTGGCGATGATGTTGGATTAACTGGGACAGCGACGGGGACATATAACAGTCAGAATGTAGCGGATGCATTGAGTGTTGCGTTTGGCGGATTGACTTTGAGTGGATCGGCTGCTGGGAATTATGTGCTTGCGATGCAAGCTGACGCGGCGGCAACAATCACCAAGGCTGATGCGATTGTGACGGCCAACAGCGCCAGACGATATTACAATGGTACAACACAGACGGTGACTGGTTTTACAGTGACTGGTTTGGTGAATAATGAAACATCGGATGTGTTAACTAGCGTCTATGCATTTGGAAGTGGTATGGATGTCGGGCAATATCCAGTAGTCGCTAGCGGCAGTGACGCGAATTATAATCTGTCCTTTATTGATGGTATCTTGAACATTCAAAAGCAAAATACAAGCCCAGCACTGAACGCTGTTGCTGCGATGTTTGCGTCTAATTCAAAAGCAAGCCAATATAGTGCACCGCTCACGATCTATGGGGGAGTAAATTCAAATCAGTCAATTGCAGATAATATAAAATTGCCAGATAACATGTTGACAGCATTGCCTGGTGACTCAAATATCAACCTTTGTTGTACGGATCAATAATTGCCTATGGATATAAATCGTTTGCCTAAAAATTTTTATGCTTTGTCGATCGCCACGGTTTTAATGATGTTCAATGCCTCGGTGCAAGCAGTGCAGCCTGTGCCTGATGCTGGGCAGTTAAGCCAGGAGTTAAAAAAA
>RFQK01000043.1 GCA_009925045.1 Methylococcaceae bacterium | reverse complement strand
TGGTCTGGATCGTTTTGGCGAATCAGCACCTGCAGGCCAGTTGTTCAAAGAGTTTGGCTTTACCGTCGACAATGTCGTCGCTAACGTAGAAGCTGTACTGTAATCAATTAAGACGGGGCCTGGAGACAGGCCCTGTAGCGGTTTAATCGAATCAAAGGTGGAAAACGTGAAAACATACCAATTAACAAAAATTGCAATGATAATGTCATTGCTATCAAGCCCGCTGGCATTTGCTGGTGCAGATTATCCAGCTGCAGATTTCCAGCCCAAAGTGTTGTATTCAGCTGAAGGTTCATCTTCTGCAGCGGCTGCACCTGCCGCAACAGCAGTGGAAACAACTCAAAGTGACTCAAGCTATCCTGCAACCAACTTTCAACCAAAAGTGCTGTTTAGTGATAATGGATATGTGCACAGTGCAGCTGCGCCTGGTGTTCCTGCACAAGCAAAAGCAACTGCTCCTGTAACGGCATCTTCTGCAAGTGAAGTTGTCGACACTACAGAAAAAGAGGGTTCATCAAACAACCTGATTGGTCTGGCAGTATTAGCCGCTATTGGTTTCTTTTTTTACAACAAAAAATCAGCAAGTAAAGCGCCTGCCTCAAGCAGTGATGCTTATACTGATGGTGGTGCAACAGGTGTTGAAAAATATTTAGAAAAACAAGGTATGAATAAAACCGGTGTTGACAAATATTTGGAAAAACAAACATCGAATCCAGCGACAGGTGTAGCAAAATATGTGGCAAAACAGATTGTCAAAGACAGAGAAGCTGCTACCGCTAAAGTAACAGGTGTAGAGAAATATCTACGCGACAACGGTTAATTGAGTCAGTCGTGTTTTGCGATTCCAGCAGACATTGCTAAAACTTAAGTAATCCCAATAATCGTCACGCTTTACTTTTCGATTCTTGTAATTGAAAAGGGGCTGTGGCGATTTCGCGTCTATAACGCACCAAAATTAATTTCCTTACCAGCATTCGTACTGGTGAGACTATTTAAAACACAATCTTGAGGACATTCAAATGGCTAAAAATTTACTTGAGCAGTTGCGCGAAGTAACTGTAGTTGTTGCGGATACAGGTGATATTCAAGCAATCGAAACTTTTAAACCACGTGATGCGACAACCAATCCTTCATTAATCACTGCAGCAGCACAAATGCCGCAGTACCAAGGTATTGTCGATGATACTTTGAAAGGTGCTCGTGCCACTTTAGGTGAATCTGCTTCAGCTGCAGATGTTGTGACCTTGGCGTTTGATCGTTTGGCAGTATCTTTCGGTCTGAAAATTTTGGAAATTATTCCTGGCCGTGTTTCAACCGAAGTCGATGCACGTTTGTCATATGACATCGATGGTACGGTTGCAAAAGGTCGTGAGCTGATCGCGCAATATGAAGCGGCAGGTGTTTCTAAAGATCGCGTACTGATCAAAATCGCTGCAACATGGGAAGGTATCCAAGCGGCTGCGGTTCTTGAAAAAGAAGGCATCCACACCAACCTGACTTTGTTGTTTGGTTTGCATCAAGCGGTTGCTTGTGCTGAAAACGGTATCACACTGATTTCACCTTTCGTAGGTCGTATTCTGGACTGGTACAAAAAAGACACAGGTCGTGATTCATATGCACCAAACGAAGATCCAGGCGTTATTTCAGTGACTGACGTTTATAACTACTACAAAAAATTTGGTTATAAAACCGAAGTGATGGGCGCAAGCTTTAGAAACATCGGCGAAATCACCGAATTAGCAGGTAGTGATTTGTTAACCATTGCACCATCATTACTGGCTGAGTTGCAATCCGTTGAAGGTGAATTGCCACGTAAACTGGATCCAGCTAAAGCGGCAGAATCAAGCATTGAAAAAATCAGTGTTGATAAAGCCACATTTGATCGTATGCACGAAGAAAACCGTATGGCAAATGAAAAATTGGCTGAAGGTATCGACGGCTTCACAAAAGCTCTGGAAACTCTGGAAAAATTATTGTCAGATCGCCTGGCAAGTCTGGAAGCTTAATTTTTTGATGGGGAATGGCCAAATGGTCGTTCCCCTTTATGATTTCATTTTGTGGGACTGATCAGTTCCATTAGTCAGCAGGATAGATAATGTCACAAAAAATTTTCGACGTAGTAAAACCAGGTGTTGTTACCGGTGAAGACGTACAAAAAATCTTTGCTATTTGTAAAGAAAACAATTTTGCTTTGCCAGCTGTTAACGTCATCAGCACCGATACTATCAATGCAGTATTAGAAGCGGCTGCTAAAGTTAAATCACCTGTTGTGATTCAGTTCTCAAACGGTGGTGCGGCTTTCGTTGCTGGTAAAGGCTTGAAGCTGGAAGGTCAAGGTTGTTCGATTGTGGGTGCTATTTCAGGCGCACATCATGTTCACGCGATGGCTGAGCATTATGGCGTTCCTGTCATTTTGCATACTGACCATGCGGCCAAAAAATTATTGCCATGGGTTGATGGTATGCTGGACGCTGGCGAGAAACATTTCGCAGCCACAGGTAAACCTTTGTTCAGCTCACACATGCTTGATTTGTCTGAAGAAAGCCTGGAAGAAAACATTGAAACTTGCGCAAAATATTTAGAGCGCATGTCAAAAATGGGCATGACCTTGGAAATCGAACTGGGTTGTACCGGTGGTGAAGAAGATGGCGTTGATAACAGCGGTATGGATCACTCTGCTCTGTATACCCAACCAGAAGATGTTGCTTATGCGTATGAAGTATTAAGCAAAGTCAGCCACCGTTTCACGATTGCGGCGTCATTCGGAAACGTACACGGTGTGTATTCACCTGGTAACGTTAAATTGACTCCGAAAATTCTGGATAACTCACAAAAATATGTTTCAGAGAAATTCGGCTTGCCAGACAACACCTTGAACTTCGTGTTCCACGGCGGTTCTGGTTCTTCTCCAGAAGAAATCAAAGAATCCATCAGCTACGGTGTCGTTAAAATGAACATCGACACTGATACACAGTGGGCAACCTGGGAAGGTGTGAAAAACTTCTACAAACAAAACGAAGGTTATTTGCAAGGTCAAATCGGCAACCCAGACGGTGCTGATAAACCTAACAAAAAATTCTATGATCCACGCGTCTGGCAACGTGCTGGTCAAGTGGGCATGGTGACTCGTTTAGAGCAAGCATTCCAAGAGTTAAATGCAGTAAACAGTTTGTAAGAGATAAGGAGTTGCAGTGTCTGAAACACTGCAACTCTTTTCCCAAAGATGATTTATCGAATCCGTTTATTTAAAAGATAAAGTTTCGCGTATTTGTAGTAACTGGCCTCGGCGTTCGATATTGCAAGCATCAAACCCTCTGCTCCATCCAAAAAAGCTTTTTTTAGTACATAACAACGAAAGAACGTCCAAAGTCCTCTAAACAAAGCATGAACAATACTGCTGGTTTTGTTTTGAGCATCGAGTTTCTCTGCACCCAAACTTGAATATTGATTAACTTTATTAATCACTTCTTCGAGATTCACATAGGTTTCATGGAGTATAGGAGAATCAAGTTTCTGGGTAAGACCGTTAACAATAATCTTTTCATGCACCACGTCCCCAGAAAAGTGACCATGTTCACGTTTGAATAAACGCGTCACATAATCTGGCCACCAACCCCCGTGTCGAATATTTTTACCGCAATAGCTTGAAAGTCTGGGTATCTCATAACCGTTAATCTGTTCGTTGGTTATTGAAGCTAGTATTTGTTGCTTTAAGTCATCACTGATATATTCATCCGCATCAAGAGATAACACCCAGGGTTGAGTCGCTTTATCCAACGCGCGTTGTTTTTGTGGGCCAAACCCTGGCCAGTCAAGGGTTTCAAAAACTGTCGCGCCTAATGACCTGCAAATATCAACGGTTTCGTCAGTACTGCCTGAATCCACGACAATAATCTCGCTTGCCCATGCAACTGAACGGATACAGCGTTCGATTGAGAGTGCTTCGTTTTTGGTAATGATAATGACACTGAGCATATAGGTGAGGATGAAAGTGAGATCAAGAAGGTGTCAGCCGACGAGCGGATTGCAAGAGCACATTTAGGGTATCAAGAACTAATTGCACTGATAAGTGATCTAGACATTCGCTGTGACTATGACGATGTTTGAGACAGCCTTCGTTTTGACAGGGAATACAGGATCTATCAGTCTGATCTTGCAGTAAATAAACATTCGCAATAGTTTGCGAGCCTTTTTTATGGAAAGGGTTGATATCCGTTTGATAGTCATATGGCCAAGGAGCCCAAATCTCGGGATTAGTTGGGCCAAAAAGTGCTATACAAGGCGTGCCAGTTGCAGATGCAAGATGAGTAATGCCGGTGTCTGGACCAATAAACACTGTGGCTTGACGAATAACTTCACTCAATTCTGGTATGGATAAAACACCTGCCAGATTAATAACGGGGGCACTGGCGAGTGCCGCAAGTTGCTTAACAAAGGCCATCTCCTCGGCGGTTGGTCCACCACTCAACACTATTTGCAGATTGTGTTGATGCAGAAATTCAATTACTTCAAGCCAGCCGTTTTGATGCCATTGTTTGAAACGCCATTGTGGCATTACATGTAAGACCGCGTAAGCGGATGAAATGTTGGCTGCTTGCTTGGACTGCAGAGCTTGTGGGGCAATCAGAGATGAAATGGCAGGAATAGACAGCAGTTGGCAAAAACGCAAATTCTCTAAAACGGTGTGAGTTTCAGTTGGAATTAAGTAAGCTGAAAATAACAGTTTTTTCCACCAGGATTTTCTTAAGGGGACATCAACAAACCCCATACTGCGTTTTGCGGCTAAAATGGCGCACAAACTGGTGCGATCACTGTTTTGGAGTGAAATCGCTAAATCGTACTGGTGGTAAATCGACTTTAGAAAAGTCAAAAACTCAAATTTGCTGGGCTTCTCTGGGAAAAAGAGCAGTTCATTGATGTCAGGATTGCCTTGCAAAATGCCCGAGTTGGCTTTTGGTAGTAATACATCAATAGTAGCCAGTGGATAAGCGACACGTAATGAATGAATCAGCGCGGTAGTTAAAAGAGTGTCTCCCAGATACCGTTGCGTAACAATCAAGATGCGGTTGAAGTTAAGCGGATTAAGTAAATGATTGGGCATGCTTGCTAAGAATGAAGGCGAGTCGCCCCTATTTTAAAGGTAAATACAATTGAGTACAGCAGAGACTACTGGGATTAAAGCTTCAAATACCCTGATCTACAGACGTTTGATGAAATATGCCCTACCGTATTGGCGATTATTCATCATTAGCACTATCGGTTTTGCCTTATATGCAGCAACTGAACCTGTAGTGGTATTAATTATTCAACGGATTATTGACACATTGGGTGGACAAAATCGGGACGACATCCAATATTTGCCCTTGGCATTTGTTGTCTTATTTTTGGTCAGAGGTCTGGGATCTTTTTTAGGAAATTACTATCTGGCACGTATTTCTGGCAATGTCATCCATAAATTGCGTTGTGAAATTTTTAATCATTACACTTTGTTGCCTGTTAGTTATTTTGACAACCAAAACTCAGGTTTTTTGATCTCGCGTATCACCAATAACGTTGGTGAAATAACCCGTGCGACCACTGATTCGGTTCGGTCGGTCTTCAGAGAGGGGTTTACTGCACTGGGATTATTGGGTTATCTGGCTTACACGAACTGGAAATTATCCTTAGTGTTCTTAGCGTTAGCGCCTATCGTTATGATTACGGTCAAATATGTTGGGGGGCGCTTAAAACGTTTGAGCAAAAGCATGCAGTCCACCATCGGCGATTTAACCCACATTACATCGGAATTGATCACCGGTTCACGGATTGTGAAGGGTTTCGGTGGTGAGGCATATGAGCGGCAGCGTTTCAGAGAATCCAGCCTGGAAAATCGTCGTCAGTATCGGAAGCTGATAATGACACTGTCGCTCAATAATCCGCTGATGCAGTTACTGATTTCATTCGCACTGGCTGGAATGATGTATCTGGCCCTGATCATGATGAAAACCTCTACAGCCGGGGAGTTTGTCGGCTTTTTTACAGCGGCTTTTTTATTGCCCAAACCGATACGTCAATTGAGTGATGCCAATTCCGAGATATTAAGAGGTCTTGCTGCTGCAGAATTATTGTTTGAGGTGCTGGATGAGCCTAAAGAAATTGATAATGGCCATTATGAAATCAACCGTTGCCAAGGAAAAATAGAATTTAAAAATCTTTCCTTTACCTATGCGGGTACTACGCATCCGGCCTTGAATTCGATCAATCTGACAATAGAGCCGGGTAAAACAATTGCTTTGGTTGGGTCTTCAGGAAGTGGCAAAAGTACGCTGATAAATTTACTGCCGCGTTTTTACGACTATATGCAGGGAGAAATCTTAATCGATGATGTTCCGATTCAAGATTACTCTTTGTTCTCATTGCGCAACCAAATGTCTATTGTGACCCAAAATGTCACACTGTTTAATGCCAGCGTTGCCGAAAATATTGCTTATGGCGTGCTGGATTCCAGTGAACGCTGGCAAATTACTCAGGCGGCAGAAGATGCCTATGCAATGAATTTTATTGAAAATCTGCCAAATGGACTCGATACAGAGATTGGTGAAAACGGTGTGAAGTTATCAGGTGGTCAGCGTCAGCGATTAGCCATTGCGCGTGCACTATTAAAAGACTCGCCGATCCTGATTCTGGATGAGGCGACTTCTGCTTTAGATACAGAGTCAGAACGTTATATTCAAGCGGCACTGGATCGCCTGATGCGCGGTAGAACCACTATCGTAGTTGCCCACCGTCTGTCGACCATAGAGAACGCTGACAGCATCCTCGTGATGGAAAAGGGGGAAATTGTTGAGCAAGGCACGCATAGCGAGCTTTTGGCTCGAGACGGTGCCTACGCTAAGTTATACAATCTGCAATTCAGCGATCACGCAATTACTTAATGCGCATCCCTGGTTGTGCCCCGGAGTCAGGTGACAATAACCAAATATCCTGACCACCGGGTCCCGCGGCTAAGGCCATACCTTCTGATACTCCGAAGCGCATTTTGCGTGGTTTCAGATTGGCGACCACGACGATTAGACGATTTTCCAGTTGTTCGGCGCTGTAGGCCGATTTAATGCCGGCAAAGATGTTGCGGGTCGCAAAACCCAAGTCGACAGTCAGTTGCAATAGCTTCTCAGCACCTTCTACGTTTTGGGCTTTAATCACCCGCGCAACGCGCAAATCAATTTTTACAAAATCGTCGATTTCAATAGCCTCAGCGACGGGCTCATAACTGACTGCGCTTGGTGCTTGAGTCGTTGCTGTAACGCTGGCAGTTGGTTCTAGATTTTCCTTAGAGGCATCAATAATCGCGGCAATCTTATCGGCTTCTACTCGCGTCATTAACGGTATAAATGCATTAATCGTATGATCAAGTAATGCCGGTACTTGGTGCGGCCAAACCTGTGCGGGGATGTTCAGAAAAGCTTCCGCATTCTGAGCTAATTCAGGTAAAACCGGACGCAAATAAGCGACTAATAAACGGAATAAGTTCAGTGCTACCGTACAGACTTCATGCAAAGCTTGATCCTGACCCTCTTCTTTAGCCATCAGCCAAGGTTTCTTATCATCGATGTATTGATTGGCTTTATCTGCCAGCGCCATGATCTCGCGCATGGCTTTGCCATATTCACGGCTTTCATATAAGTCTGCAATCACCGACTCAGCCGTCACAAATTGCTCAAACAGCGCCGGTTCAGCGTTTATGCTGGCCAGTTTGCCATCGAAACGTTTATGGATAAAGCCACTGCAACGGCTGGCAATATTGACCACTTTGCCGACCAGATCCGAATTGACCCGTTGACTGAAGTCATCAAAGTTAAGATCTAAATCGTCTACACCGGCATTCAGTTTGGCAGCGAAGTAATAGCGAAGATATTCCGGATTCAGATGATCCAGATAGGTGCGGGCTTTAATAAAGGTCCCGCGTGACTTAGACATTTTTTCGCCGTTTACAGTTAAGAAACCATGGGCAAAGATCGCGTCAGGGGTTCTCAACTGGGCTCCGGATAACATGGCAGGCCAGAACAGCGCATGGAAATAAATAATGTCTTTGCCAATGAAGTGATACAGCTCGGTTTTGCTGTCTGTTTGCCAGAATTCATCGAATGACAAGCCACTTTTTTCGCATAAAGCCTTAAAGCTTGCCATATAGCCAATTGGGGCATCCATCCAGACATAGAAAAATTTGCCTGGAGCATCCGGGATTTCGAAACCAAAATAGGGCGCATCCCGGGAAATATCCCATTCTTGTAAGCCGTTTTCCAGCCATTCAGCCATCTTGTTGCTGACTTCGGGTTGTAAGTGACCGGCTTTTGTCCATTCACCCAGCATCTCGGCAAAATGGGCCAGATTAAAAAAGTAGTGCACCGAATCTTTTTCGATGGGTTTTTCCCCTGAAACCGCGGACACCGCATTTTTTAATTCCATAGGGGAATAAGTGGCCCCACAGGCTTCACAATTGTCGCCGTATTGATCGGCCGCACCGCATTTTGGGCATTCACCTTTGATAAAGCGATCAGGCAAAAACATGTTTTTGACCGGGTCATAGGCTTGAGTAATGCTGCGGCTGGAAATATGCCCAGCATCACGCAAGCGCGTATACACCATAGCAGACAAGGCTTGGTTTTCGGCCGAATGGGTACTGTGATAATGATCAAAGGCTACGCCAAAGGCATCGAAATCGGCACGATGTTGTTGCTCGACATCGGCAATTAGCTGTTCAGGGGTAATGCCCTCGCGGTCAGCACGCAACATGATCGGTGTGCCATGGGTGTCGTCAGCGCAGACATAAAAACATTGATGACCACGCATTTTTTGAAAGCGTACCCAAATGTCAGTTTGAATGTATTCGACCAAATGACCCAGATGGATGGGGCCATTTGCATACGGTAAAGCACTGGTAACAAGGATTTTGCGGTCAGACATAATCAAGGGCTGTTCAAAACAAAATAGTGGGCGATTATGGCACAGATTCGAATTCAGTTCAGAGGCTGTGAGTCGGTTTTTTGATTTCTAGAGTTTACGGTCCAGTCGTCGGTATCCAATGGCTTCGGATAGATGGTTGATATCAATTTTTGCAGCCTCAAACTTTCCATTAGCTTTTTCAGTCGCAGGCGGGGATAGCGCATCTGCATTGGCTGCTGGATGCCCAGTTGTTGTTAAGGCTCATCCATCACATCCAAATACC
>RFQK01000420.1 GCA_009925045.1 Methylococcaceae bacterium | reverse complement strand
TGCATGTCAGGGCTATTTTAGGTTTGCCTGTTGATACCCGTTTACTTTCTGCTGCCGCCAGTGCAGTGATTCTTGGTGGTGTTGACAGTCAAGAGGTGGCTTATTCAGGTTTGGAGCAGGCGCTGGCGATTGCCGATACCGAGGTCAGGTTATTTGGTAAACCCGAAGCCTTTGTCAGTCGGCGTATGGGGGTGGCGTTAGCGACCGCTGAAACCACGGATGCCGCTCGAAGCAAGGCTCTAGGTGCGGCTCGTGCCATTACCGTCAAAAAGCTCCGCTAAGCGACTGCTACTCTCTGCAAGCCTTTGTTTGAGTGCGGGGGCGCAGGGGGATGTCTATAAGTTTGTTGATGCCGAAGGGCATCACTACTACAGTAATCAGACGGGCCTGGGACCTGAATACCGTCTGATTATTAAAACTCCACCCAGAACCTATACCCAAGATTTAAAAAAAATGCCGCTTAACAAAAACAGGTATGGCGATCTGATTAGTCGGGTTGCAGAGCGGCATCAGATGGATCCCAGGTTGATACATGCCGTGATCCAGGCAGAATCGGCCTACAATCCCAGTGCTGTCTCGCCTATGGGGGCAGTCGGGATGATGCAATTAATGCCGGATACTGCCAAACGCTATGGGGTCAGTGATCGATATGATGTGGAACAAAATATCGAAGCGGGTACGCGTTATCTGAAAGATCTGCTGGCCTTGTTTGGTGCAGACATCAAGCTGGCGGTCGCAGGCTTTAATGCAGGTGAAGGCGCTGTGATCAAATACAACCGGACAATTCCGCCCTATCCGGAAACGCAGCATTATGTTCAACAGGTTTTGAGCATCTATAGTCGAAATGGCTGACGAGAAAAGCATTGTCGGTTTGACGCAACAGCCGCTTACCTGTATCATTTTACAGTTATGTCAGACAAATTACCCGAGCTAATTGATCCTATCATGCTTGCCGAAAGACGGGCAGAATGGGCTGGTGCGATTGAAATCGCGGCAATGCCACGGTTGTCTGAGAGCGTCGCTGATAGCGGCGGTATGGTGGAAGTGAATGTACGCTTTGGTAAAGAGGGCAAATTTCCGGTGATTGTGGGTAAGATAGATGCCCAATTGAACCTGGAATGTCAAAATTGTCTGGATGCTATGCAGTGGCCGGTCAGCCTGAATTTTAA
>RFQK01000419.1 GCA_009925045.1 Methylococcaceae bacterium | reverse complement strand
TTTCTGAGCAGCCAGGCGGGCATTATTGTGGCCAGCGCCTGACAGGCAAATTTTTATATGGGGTTGTAAAGAAAACACTTCACCCCGAGCCAGTTTGACCGGACTCAGGGTGCTAAGTTCTTCAGGTAAAGCAACTACGATTCCTATGGTCACTATTACGCCAATGCATTCCGATATTTTGCCAAGGCCCAGAGCGGGAAGAATTTATCATATCCGTGATACTTCAAATAGAACACGCGAGGAAAGCCGGGTGCAGTAAAGCAGGGGTCATTCCAAACACCGTTATCCTGTTGCTGGCTAAGTAAAAATTCAATTCCGCGTTTGACTTCAGGGCTATGGGCTTCGCCGGCAGCAATCAAGCCAATCACCGCCCAAGCGGTTTGGAAGGATGTGCTGAAATGGTAACGGCCGCGATAAGCTTTTTCATCGTGGTAGCTCAGATTGTCTTCGCCCCAGCCGCCATCTTCGCGTTGAACGCTTTTCAGCCAGGTCGCTGCTTTAGTATACATAGGGTCTGATTTAGGCAGACTGGTTTGTTCCAGACCCAATAGTACTGACCATGTGCCGTAGATGTAATTAGTGCCCCAGCGTCCAAACCATGAGCCATCCGCTTCTTGATCAGCACGGATATATTCGATGGTGCGATCCAGAGCGTGTTGATATTCAGGCTGTTGTTTAGACATTTTGGCCATTAGCATCGCACAACGGGCGCTGACATCCACGGTGGGAGGGTCAAGCAGGGCGCCGTGATCGGCAAATGGAATCTCATTCAGGTAGTAATAAGTGTTATCGACATCGAATGCACCGAAGCCACCATTTTTTGACTGCATGCCAACAATCCATTGGGTTGCGCGATGTATCGATTCGTCAAGATTATCTTGGCCTGATTCAGCCATTGAGAAGCCTACTACAGCGGTATCATCAACGTCTGGGTAGTGCGGGTTGGCAAATTGAAATGCCCAACCACCGCCAGCCAAATCCGGCTTAGACACGCGCCAGTCACCTGGTTCGTCAGATAATTGCACGCTTTTTAGCCAGTCAAAGGCCCGGCGCAAACTGTCCTGATTAGCATTTTTGTCAACTTCCAAAAGCGCTAAGCTGGACAAACCGGTATCCCAGACCGGTGATAGACAAGGCTGGCAATAGGCGTCGTGGTCGGTTACTACTAA
>RFQK01000418.1 GCA_009925045.1 Methylococcaceae bacterium | reverse complement strand
GTAAAACGCACTGTCCTAAGGATTCGCGAGACCGGCCATCGCGTCATCCTGATTGCCCAGCCGCCCCAAGCTTCATTTGATGTCAGCCGATGTCTTGAGAGAAAAGGGCGTTCATTGCTGACGTTTGGTGCTGATTCGAACTGCAGAATAAAAAACGTAATGAATGATGAAGTGAGTCAACGTTTAAATCGATTCCTTCAACAGCTAAAGACTGAGCTTCAGGTGGATACGCTTAGCTTCGATGATTTCCTTTGCCACGATGGCGTATGTGAAACCACATTTAATGGCATTCCACTGTATAGAGATAATGCCCACCTTACCAACATCGGAGGAGTGGCTCTCATTAAGAAGATGGATTTCATAAACAGCATTGATCGTTTAGCCAAGTAATTGATTATAAATCTAAATCATTTTGTGAAAATTAGATAACCATAAAGTCAATACAGAGACATCATTAATAGTTATCAATCAAGAGAATCAAGGCATGAATTATAAGAAACCAAAAACACAAGGATCAAGTGCAGTTCTATTTATTGTCGGGGCTTTATTTCTTATTAGAGAATCCGCCGCTTCAGACCAGGATTGCTCAAATGCCATGACGCAAACTGATATGAATATCTGTGCCGGTATTGATTATAAAAAGGCAGATGACAACCTCAATTCCGTATATAAGCAGATCCTTTCTCTGATAGGTGAAGATAAAAACCTTAAATCACAACTGATTAGTGCGCAAAAAGCCTGGATCGTTTTTCGGGATAATGAATGTGCTTTTGCATCAAGCGCCGTATCAGGGGGGACTATTTATCCAACGGTGTATGCAAGCTGCACAGAGGAACTGACAAAAAAGAGGATCAAGGAGCTTGAGGCCTATACTCGATGCAAGGAGGGCGACCTGGCGTGTCCTGTACAGCCTAAATAGTGGGCAAGTTGAGGACGATCGCTGCCATGAATCGTGAAGGAATATGACTCGACTGACTTTCGTCACTCAATTTGTTTTGTATCATGTGGGAAGCACATCTTCAGGCCAACGTGAGCGTCACCCGGTGCATGGCATTCACTGGACCCAAAATACAGGTCGTACAGAGTGCGTATCCTCGAGCGCAGCCTGTAAAAGAGGGTGCGTTCGTTTTGGTTCCCAAGAGCGATCGAGAGACTGTCGCTGCCTTTGGA
>RFQK01000417.1 GCA_009925045.1 Methylococcaceae bacterium | reverse complement strand
CGGCCAGACCCAAACAGGCAGTGGTTTTACTGCTAGTGGTCTGGTGCATGCTGAAACCAGCAGCGTGCTGAGCGGTGTGAGCACCAGCGGTGGCAGTGGCAAAAATGTGGGTAGTTACACTTTGACCGCCAGCGGTAGCGATCCCAACTACAACCTGAACTTTGTCGATGGTGCGTTGACGATCACAAAAGCGCCACTCACCGTCACGGCGGATGATAAGACTCGCTTCTATGGCCTCGCCAATCCGGTTATGACAATAACGATAAGTGGATTCCAAAACGGTGAAACCCTGGCGAGTTCTGGCGTGATGGGGCGTGCAGTCTTAACAACTGATGCAAGTCCAAATACAGCGATCGGTCGTGTCAGCATCAATGTCGCGATCGGGAGTCTGACGGCGCTCAATTACGATTTCACGCAATTCAACCCCGGTACGCTCAGCATTCTGCCGGATGCCGGTTGGGTGATGAAAGCTATCGTGGGATGTAATGCTCTGCGCAGTGGCTTGGAAGCGGCTGCCTGCTCGACCCCGCCCGCAACACCGCTACCTCACGTGCAAATAGAGAATGATGGCGTGAGTTTGAAAAGGTGGCTGTGATGTGCAGTAATTGGATGGGGGGTCAGTATCGGTAAAGTTTATCTCCAATAGCGAGTGTGACAGTGGTTTTGCTATAGTGTTGGCTCTTTTTTTGATATTACCGATTATGTCAGATAGTTTTTTTAGTCGTTCTCGCATCACTGCCCAGCCGGGATTTAATCGGTGGATGGTGCCTCCTGCTGCTTTGGCTGTACATTTGTGTATTGGCCAGGCCTATGCTTTTAGTGTGTTCAATGATCCTCTTAGTCGCTTGATTGGCATTCAGCAGTCTGCGCCTGAGGATTGGAAACTGACCAGTATCGGTTGGATATTTAGTTTGGCTATTGTTTTTTTAGGGCTGTCGGCTGCTTTTGCCGGCAAGTGGCTAGAGAAAGTAGGACCTCGTTTGACCATGTTTGTGGCCGCTTGTTGTTTTGGCAGTGGTTTTATAGTGTCGGCGCTAGGTGTTTATTGGCATGAACTGGCGTTGCTTTATTTGGGTTATGGTGTTTTGGGTGGTATCGGTTTAGGTCTTGGCTATGTCTCCCCGGTTTCAACTTTGATCAAATGGTTTCCGGATCGTCGAGGGATGGCAA
>RFQK01000416.1 GCA_009925045.1 Methylococcaceae bacterium | reverse complement strand
ATTGAGATTGACCCGATAGTTCTTTTCCAAATCGGTGGTAGCAAACAAATGCGACATCACTGCATCGACGTCAATTCGCTTGCCTTTGGGGATTAATAATAATCGAGTAGGATTTTCATGGTCAGATTCATCCCGCAAATCCTCGATCATGGGCAGCTTTTTGGCCAACATCTGGGCGGCAATTTGTTCCAGCAATTTGGCACCCGAAACCTGATGCGGCAGCGCCGTAATGACGATATTGCCTTCTTCCAGTTCATAGCGGGCGCGCATTTTGATCGAGCCATTTCCCGTTTGATACAGTTTCCGAATCTCGCTGCTAGTGCTGACGATTTCGGCATCCGTCGGGTAATCCGGACCTTGAACATGGACCAACAACTCGTCCAAGCCCGCTGTCGGATGATCCAGTAAATGCAAACAGGCGCTCGCCACTTCACGCAAATTATGTGGCGGTATATCGGTCGCCATCCCCACCGCAATCCCAGTCGTGCCGTTCAATAACACATTCGGTAAACGGGCTGGCAATAAGCTGGGCTCTTGCAGAGTGCCGTCAAAATTGTCGACCCAATCCACAGTGCCCTGCCCCAATTCACTGAGCAGGGTCTGGGCATAGGCAGTGAGGCGCGACTCGGTATAACGCATCGCGGCAAAAGACTTAGGATCATCCGGCGAACCCCAGTTGCCCTGACCATCGATCAAAGGGTAACGATAGGAAAAATCCTGGGCCATGAGCACCATGGCTTCATAACACGCCGAATCACCGTGCGGATGATATTTACCTAACACGTCACCCACGGTACGCGCGGATTTTTTGTATTTAGCCAGGGCTGTCAAGCCCAGTTCCGACATGGCGTAGACGATGCGACGCTGTACCGGTTTAAGACCATCGCCGATATGCGGCAAGGCCCGGTCCAGAATCACATACATGGAATAATCGAGATAAGCCTTTTCGGTGAATTCTTTTAAAGGCAGCTGTTCAAAGTTTTCTTGTACGCCCATGATGATTTAAGTGACTGTTTGAATCGTTAACATAACACAGCGCCCACTTACGGATACAAAGCAATGGTTTGTAAGCCTTGATTCTCAGCAAATCCGAACATCAGATTCATAGCCTGTACTGCCTGACCGGAAGCCCCTTTCACCAGATTATCGATAACCGACAACACCACCACG
>RFQK01000415.1 GCA_009925045.1 Methylococcaceae bacterium | reverse complement strand
GCTAATTTCGGTTGTATCCTGAATATTTTGGAAAATTTCACTGGCTACACCACTGGGCGAGCCTGCTGCATCGTTATTCATGTTTGAAAAGGGTGAGTTGGCAAAATCGTCAGTTGGGTTCATGCGAAGAATCCTGAATGGCCTGCAAGGAGTTTTTGAGTAGTTTTTCTATCTTAAGAGCATATTTGCCTTTGGCCTGACCAAAACTGCATTCCATGATTGCAAGCCCGTCAACGCTTAAATGGATCTGTTCTGGCATTTCAAATTCCAGCAGATCACCGGGTTGTAATTCTTTCAGCTGCCGGAGTGTCGATTGAATGGTCGCCAGATTGGCGGTTAATTCGAGGTCAGCCGACTTAATTTGTTGTTTGAGTGACTCAGTCCAGTTGTTGGGTAAATCGCCTTCCAGAACATTAGGCACATGATTCTGAAGCAGATCATGAATCGGGTTAAAGGCAATCACCGGAATGCACAAGTGCATCTGGCTACAGACTTCGCCGATTTTAATGTAAAAGGTGTTGGTAATCACCATTTCATGGGGAGAAGCAATGCGAGCGAATTGAGTCTTGGTTTCAGAGCGAGTCAGTTCAAAGTCGACTTTACGAATCAGATCCCAAGATTTCTTTTGTGCTTCAAAGACCAGATTTAAAAATTTACGAATAATCCGCTGTTCAGTCTGGGTAAATTCACGAATCTGATGATCGGCAGTCTGAAAATGACCTTTACCACCAAATAAATTATCCACCAGGGCTGAAACCAGACTGGCTTCGAGAATCACCAAGCCATTACCGCTGAGTGGTTTCAATGAAAATACGTTAATACTGGCATATTCATTAAAACGGTCGATAAAGTCGGAGTACTTTTCCTTTTTGACCTGAGTGCTGATGACTTCAGTGCTGTTTCGCAGAAACACCGCCAAACTGGTGTTAAAAAAGTTGGCAAAGCGCTGATTGATAATATCGATATACGGGAAGTTGAATTTATCGATGGGTTCCTGATTGCTCACGGCATACAACTTGACGTCTGCTTTTCCCGAATTTGGACTGCCAGGATTTCCCTGCAGATTAGTCATCAGACTGGAAATTTCAGCACTAGACAATAGCTTTTGCATCATAAATTAATACCGGCTTTTCGCATTAATTGGGGCATTTTTAGATATAAACATTGACC
>RFQK01000414.1 GCA_009925045.1 Methylococcaceae bacterium | reverse complement strand
CGCATAGAGCGACTGTAGCAGAGGGCGCTACCCAGATTGCTTCAGATTGTTATTTTATGGCCAATAGCCATGTAGCGCATGACTGCAAAGTCGGTAATAAAACCATTTTTGCTAATAATGTTGCGATCGGTGGTTTTGTAACGGTCGACAATAATGTCTTTATGGGCGGCGCGGTGGTAGTACATCAGTTTTGTCGGGTGGGCGCCTATGCCATTATTCAAGGCACAACGGGTATTAATATGGACGTTTTGCCGTTTACCTTGATTGGTGGGCGTCCGGCCAAACATTATCGCTTAAATATTGTCGGACTGCGTCGTGCGGGTATTGTGGGCGATGAATTGAATCTGCTCTCTAAATCATACAGGCTGTTGCGAAATAAACAAAGCCTCGATGAATTACCGGATTCAACCCAGATGCAGTATTTACGGAGCTGGTTGCAAGCAGATTCTAAGCGAGGTTTGCATGGTTTTAAGACTCTGGATACAAAAGGCGATGAGTAAAGCTTTGCATTAGTTCTATTAATCGCTATAATAAGCGGCTCGAACTAGAGACTTTAGGCGCGTAGCTCAGTTGGTTAGAGCACCACCTTGACATGGTGGGGGTCGGTGGTTCGAGTCCACTCGTGCCTACCAAAAACAATAAAGCACCCCGTCAGGTGCTTTTTTTTATTGTGGAATCGAATATGCCAGTCATTACTTTACCGGATGGTTCACAAAGACATTTTGAGCAGGCTATTTCTGTCATCGATGTTGCACAGTCGATCGGTAGCGGTTTGGCTAAGGCAACCTTGGCCGGTAAAGTCGATGGTCGATTAGTCGATGCCAGCACTCTGATTACTCAAGACGCTTCATTACAAATCATCACCGCAAAGGATGAAGAAGGTGTTGATGTTATCCGTCATTCCACAGCGCATTTGCTGGCACAAGCCGTCAAACAATTATTTCCCGCCGCTCAGGTAACGATAGGTCCTGTGATCGAGAACGGCTTTTATTACGATTTTTCTTTCGAGCGTTCGTTTACGCCAGAAGATTTGCAAGCGATTGAAAAGCGCATGCAAGAACTGGTTGCTCAAGATATTCAAGTACAACGTTCAGAACTGTCTCGCGATCAGGCGGTCGATTTTTTCACTGGTCTAGGTGAGAAATATAAGGCGGAAATCATTGCTGCAAT
>RFQK01000413.1 GCA_009925045.1 Methylococcaceae bacterium | reverse complement strand
AAGCCACAAAATCTGCTCAGTACTTTCGGTAAACATTCGGCAGGTGATATTAGGCTGCGCATTGGGCTTTGCCCAAATAATGCTATTCACGACGCGCAAATCCATGCGCGATGCAATCGCACCGATGCTGTAAATATTGTGGTAACTGCCAAAAATAAAAATATTACCGTTCTTTTTGGTCACACGGCAGATTTCTGACAACCACGCCATGGTAAAAGTTTCGTACTCGCTCGTCGTAAAACGGTCCCACTCGTCTTGAATGGTAACATGCGAAGAGAAAGCCCATGACATCCCTTTGCGGTCACGCGCAATATTGTACGGCGGATCGGTCACACACGCATCGAACAAAGCATCTGGCCAGGTTTGCATAATCGCGACGGAATCGCCCATATAAAGCTGATTATGCAAAGGATAAATCTTTTTGGCCGCACCCTTACGAGTGAGAACCGAAAGAGGTTTTGCCACAGGCTCGTAAGGTTTACCAAGGTCAATGGGCTCAACCTGCCCCGGCTGCCAATTGCGTGAAGGATTTGCCATTGGCGATCTCTAGCACAAAGGGCGATCTCGGAGCAAGAAAGAATCTAATCCCAAGCACCACCGCCACCGCTATTACATACACCGTTGGTGCAACCTACGTCTTGATACTGGTAACAATAACCACCGCCCAAACCGCCATTCTCTACCCAATAAGCACATTCAGTACCACACGAGTTGCCACATGAACCACAGTTATTATTATCCGAACTTGTATTCACGCAACTGCTGCCACATGTTGCCAAACCTAATGAGGTACATGACTGACAAATACCACTTGAAAGCATTGACCCTGCCGGACACGAACACGTGCCGTTTAGGCATGTATTTTGTGGAAAAGAACACTGGTTTCCACAAGAACCACAATTATTGGGGTCAACGCTGAAATTCACACACTATTATTCTGCGAGCAGAAGTTAGGAAGGCTCGAAGGGCAACCACACCCCAAACCAAGTGCTGGACTTTGTATCACCGCCTCACAGATGGGATTAATAGACTGAGCTGTACAAATCACCGTCTGACATATGGAATTAGCAACCAGAGTCTGGCAATTCGGAAGCGCAGTGGCGACACAAGGCTTTCCAACATATGAATTTTGAAGGGTCTTTTGCAAACCCTTTTGGTACCCCAAACAATA
>RFQK01000412.1 GCA_009925045.1 Methylococcaceae bacterium | reverse complement strand
AGGAAATCACTGCGGGTCTGCCATCGGGCGTCAGCATTCAGGCGGTTTATGACCGTTCCGAACTGATTCATCGCGCCATTGAAAACTTACGCCACACGCTGCTGGAAGAAAGCCTGGTGGTAGCCGTCATATGCGCAGTGTTTTTAATGCATGTGCGTAGCGCCTTGGTGGCGATTGTGATGTTGCCAGTCGGGGTGTTGATGGCGTTTATGGTCATGCATCTGTTGAATATGAATTCCAACATCATGAGTCTGGGCGGTATCGCGATTGCGATTGGCGCGATGGTCGATGCCGCGATCGTGATGATCGAAAACGTGCATAAACATCTGGAGCGCGACGCACTCACTCTGCCGCGCTACACCATTGTCTTAAATGCCTGCCGGGAAGTTGGGCCGCCATTGTTTTTCAGCCTGTTAATCATTACCGTATCATTCTTGCCGGTGTTTACGCTGGAAGCCCAGGAAGGCCGATTGTTTCAGCCTTTGGCTTATACCAAAACATTTGCAATGGCCGGAGCCGCGCTACTATCGGTGACCTTGGTGCCCGTGTTGATCTTGCTGTTTGTGCGGGGTCATATTCGCTCCGAACAGGATAATCCAATCAATCGCGGTTTGTTATGCCTGTACCGTCCAGTGATTGGCAAAGTGATGCAATATCCAAAGCGCACAGTCGTGTTGGCAATATTGACCCTGCTGGTCAGTATTTATCCAGCGATGCGCCTGGGCGGGGAATTCATGCCAACCTTGAATGAAGGTAGCTTGCTGTTCATGCCGCAAACCTTACCCGGTCTATCAGTCACCAAAGCTGCCGAATTACTGCAAACCCAAGATCGCATCATCAAAAGCTTTCCAGAAGTGGAATCTGTGTTTGGCAAGGCTGGACGAGCAGCAACGGCCACCGATCCCGCACCGCTGGAGATGTCGGAAACCGTGATCAACCTTAAACCGGAAAGCCAGTGGCGACCCGGCATGACGATCGATAAACTGATCGCCGCAATGGATGAGGCCCTGCAAATCCCCGGTGTCAGCAACGCCTGGACCATGCCAATCAAAAACCGCATCGACATGTTGGCCACCGGCATTCGGACGCCGATTGGCATCAAGCTGTTCGGTAATGATTTAGCAGAAATGGAACGCTTGGCGCAACAGATCGAACAAGCAGTCAAAAACGT
>RFQK01000411.1 GCA_009925045.1 Methylococcaceae bacterium | reverse complement strand
CTCTCAGAGGGTCGGGCCCGTATCACCGCAGAAGTAGCCGACATGGAAGCTCGTGCGACTGCCGAGATTGACGCTGCTCGTGCTCGCTCGGGTGATGAGTTGCGTGCAGAGATCGCCCGATTGTCGGCGACGGCCACCACTGATGCGGTGCGCGCTGCGCTTGATGACCGAACACAGCAAGAACTGATTGATGGCTTCATCGCCAAGGTGGGTGCAGCCCGATGAGCGTTCAGCAGATCAATGCCTACGTCACCGCAATGTTTGAAATTGCAGTTGCCATTGCCGGCTTGGTAAAGGAAACCATTGCTTTCGCGTTTGAATTTTAAGGTGTCATTATGCAGGCTGAAAATCAGGGCAGCCGATAAATCTATATTTTCATAATGACTGCCGAAATCGCTACAACCTGATTTCAAGGCGTTATCGGCTTTAAAGTCAAATTCGGATAATAGTTGTACATAATAATCGTCAGCACTGACCAGGCTTTGACCATTAACTGGGCGAATGGCTTTTGCCTCAGATTTTGGATAATCCACGGCAATTTGCCGGCTACTGGCACAACCACTTAAAGCCATACTGCCCATTAGGGTTATTACGAATGTCAAAGCGATAGTTGAGTGCATAAGCAATCCTGAGGCGGGTATCTGACCCGGAGTCTAACGGATAATGGTTTTGCTAATGATAAGTTGTCGTCAATCGGGTGGCTATCGTTTTGTGGTGATTATTATTGATGGTCGGTTTTAAAACGATGAATCAAACGACGTTGTTTTTTGTTGGGTTTACGTTCGCGGTGGCTGGCAGGCATCAGAGCCTCTTGCTGTTTGCGCAATTCCGCCTGTTGTTGACGCTGCTGAATACTGCTTTCGTCCTCATGGTAGAGCAAGGCAGCTTCTTTGGCAGGACGGCGCTGTTTGTTTAAATCAGTGACCTCGATTTCCCACTGATTTTGGTCCTTGGTAATGCGAATGACATCACCGATTTTAAGATCGCGGCTTGGTTTGCAACGTTGACCATTGACATGCACCTTGCCACCACTCACTGCATCGGCAGCAAGACTCCGGGTCTTAAAAAACCGCGCCGCCCACAGCCATTTATCAATGCGAATGTCATCAGTATTGTTCATGGCTAACATTTTACTGAATTTTAAAGGGGCCAGGCTCAAATAAAAATTGAGCCTGGCCCCTTTAC